>JAFTIE010000070.1 GCA_017457065.1 Lentisphaeria bacterium | reverse complement strand
GTTGGCAACGTGATGCTCTACCAACTGAGCTACACTCGCACCTGAAGTTCATCAAAAGTTGGAGCGAGTGACCGGAATCGAACCGGCGACAATCACGTTGGCAACGTGATGCTCTACCAGCTGAGCTACACTCGCACCTGTTGATGTTCCTTAATATAACTCCTTTTCACAATTTTGTCAAGGAGCAATATTGATTTTTTTTCATATTTTTCCGTTTCCCTCAAAAAAACCCGGGATCAACGCCCTCCTTCAGAGCCTCAAAGAGTTTATCGGTCATTTCCCGGATCTCACCCAGAGAGCAGACGGCAGCTGTCAGGGGATCGACCGCAACGGCGTAATGGATCTTTTCCCGGTTTGCTTCCAGAGCTCCTTCGGCAGTGAGCAGCTGCACGTTTATCATATTTCTGTTCAATGCGGCGCACTGTTCGGGGTAATCCGGGCAGTTGGTGGGCTGGATCCCTGAACCGTTGACCAGACAGGGGACCTCCACTGAAGCCCCGGGGGGCAGCGTGGGGATGAGACCGGAGTTCATCACATTGACATTGGCAGTGTAGTTGACATTGTTTTCAATGGCTGAAATGATCCGCATGGCGTACTCCTGACTGGGGGCGGTGTTCAGTTTCCGTTCCCCTGAGAGAAGATCTTTCAGATATTGGGGCCAGCGGGCGTTGCGTTCCACATTGATCTTTATGGCGGCGCCGCTTTCTCCGGCGGTCATAGGTCCGTAATCAACACCGTCATCACCGGCAAGCACCTGAACTTCAGATTTGCAGAAGGTGTCGATAAGACTCTGGCGCTTGCGGAAATAGGGGATATATTCACTGGCGTGTCCGCTGGATTCCGTTGGGAAAAATCCAAAATGGCGCATAAGTTCAAAACGCACCTTCTCCTTGCGGCAGGGGAGACTTGAAGGGTCATTCATCACCCGGCGCAATTGGGGGTAAAGGTCATTGCCTTCAAGGTCGGTGAAGTTGAGAAAAAATGCCTGATGGTTGATCCCCACACAGCGGTATACGATCTCATGGACCTCTTTACCCACAAAGGATGCCATGGCACGGGCAGTCGCCTGCACACCGTGGCAGAGTCCGTAGACTTTGACGGTCTTGCAGCGGCGGTTCAAGGCGATGGTGTTGATGGACATGGGGTTCACATAGTTGAGCCAGATGGCGCCGGGACAAACTCTTTCGGCGGTGTCAGCCACCTTGAAAAGTTCTTTCAAAACCCGCAATCCTCTGAAGATCCCGCCGGGTCCAAGAGAGTCCCCCACCACCTGATCCACCCCGTAGGATTTGGGGATCTCGTACTCAAGATCCTGCATACGGGGTGTGCCCGCCCGCAGGACGGTGACGATATATTTGGCGTTGGTGAGAGCCTCTTCCAGATCTGTGGTTGCGGAAATTTTCGCTTCGACCTTGAGTTCCTTCATCAATATCCCGATGAGAGTGACAGCATGGTCAAGGCGTTCTTTTGAAATATCCATGAGGGTGATCTCCCCTCTTTCCCGCAGATCGCCGTCCAGCAGAAAGTCTTTGAAAAAGTTGACCGAGAAACCCATGCTTCCTGCGCCGATAATGGTTATTTTAAACATTTTCTTCTCTCAATACCAATCTGATTGCACATTGCCGCCGAATCCCTCTTTATCTTCGGGATCGTAAACAAATCCGTGGTGATCCTCGTGGAACTTTTCCGGCTTTTCTTCAAGCATCCACGGTTTTTCCTCAGTGAAGGGACGCTTGAAGGTGTTTTTGATACGCTTGCGTTTTTCCAGATGGTTCATACATGAGATGATACACCCTCTTGCGCCGCAGATGGCGATGGGGTATGCCGAAAAGGCTTTGTAGGTGGGGAGCGCATCAAAAAGAGCGTGTCCGAAGTTCCACCCTTCCACCCAGGTGTTGCCCTGTTCCATAATGGGGAGCACGATCCCGGGGAAGGTCTTGACAAAGTGGGGAGAGGTACGGCGGTTGAGTCCGAAATGGGTCAGTTTGCACCTGCCGATATTGAGATCGTTGCAGCGCCATGATTTGCCCCCGGCTTTGATCTCAATACTTTTTTCTTTGTCGATGGCGTTGCCGGGACAATCTCTGACACAGAGTTTGCATCCGTCGCAGATGTGTCCGATCTTGATGGGATCGGGTTCCAGTTCCGCATCGGTGAGGATTATCCCCAGCCGCTGCCGGGGACCGAAATCCTCAGTCAGGAGCACTTTGCTCCACCCCATTTCCCCCAGTCCCGCCATGACAGCTGCGATACGGGCACTGATGTTGATGTTCCGGGGGTATTTCCCCCCTTCGGGGACAGGACCTCTGGGACCGGCTTCTTTCAAGGTCGCCGCCGGGGGAGCGGGGACCGCTTCAAAGCCGTGATCCTCAATAAATCTGCCGATACGGTAGTTCGCCTGATGGACCAGTTTGGTGAGTCCGGCGTAGGCGAAGACCTGATAGCTGGGCCAGTGGGTCCCTCTTTCAATACCACGGTAGCACCCCCTCAGGATGCGCCGGGTAAAGACGATGACCGACTTCACACCGGGGAAGATCTGTGCCGGGTGCATATATTCAGGAGCTGTGGCAAATCTTTCGATGGGGGCAATGCCGATGGCATCCACCCCTACCACCTCTCTGGCAAACTTTTTAAGTTCTTTACTGGTCATCATTTCCGGCGTTCCTCAAAGTGTTTCACACAGGCTCTGCCGCAGGCGGCGCCGATGCGGTTGGGTTCAAGTCCCAGAGAGTAGGGACGGGGAGAGGTCCCCGTGGGGCAGATCTTGCAGCTTTCGGTGCGCAAGGGCCAGTGGGGGAGCGTGCCGCAGCTGCGGCAGGTGTCAAGGGCTTTGGCGGGACAGGCTTCGGCGCACTTGCCGCATTTGTCGCACAAAGTACCTTCAAAGACGGGATCGGCTTCAAGTTCAAGATCGGTAAGCACAGCGGTAAAGACCTGACGGGGACCGAACTGAGGCGTAAGAAAAAGTTTGCCCATGCCCATTTCACCAAGTCCGGCAAGATAAGCGGCATACTCCATGTCGATGATCACATCGGGCGCCGCCCGGTCGGGAGCCACAGGGACCCCTTTGTCGCGGAGATCGTAGGAGTGACGGATCAGGGGAACCGCTTCAAAGCCGTTGTCCTCCAGTTCTCGGGCAAAATGGTAGGTGACTTCCTGCATATAGGTGCACATGCCGGAAGGGTCGCTGGCGGTGTAGCTGCCCCAGTTGCTGCCGTTCTCAATGCCCCGCAGAGCCCCCCGCAGGATACGGAAGGCCAGGATAATGACCGACTTGGCATCAGGCTTGATCTGAGCGGGATTTTCGTTCATGGGCACATTTTCAAATCTTTCAATGGGGGCGATCCCCACCAGGTCTGCGCCCATTTCACGGGCAAGTTTTTTTATCTGTTCAGCGTTCATAAGGGTTTTTCCTTCTTTTTCATTTCTGCTATGACTTTGATACCTTCGACGATGGTTTCAGGAGTTGTTTCTTCGCTCTGATATCCGCAGCGGACACTTTTTGCGAAACTTTCGTACTGATAGGCACCACTGCGGAGCGTGGCGGGGAAGGTGGCGCTTTCTTCTTTGACCACACCGTTTTCCACCACCCGCAGACTCAGTTCCACATGGGTGAAATCATTGTCGGCGTAGGTGCGGACCTGACGCTTGAAGATGGTACCGTTCTGGAAGTGGAGTGTCATACCGGCGGGATAGTAGACTCCGTCCCCCACACAGAGAGAAGAATAAATACTGCCGATAGCGCCTGATTCAAAGCGGAGCAGCAGTTGGGCGTTGTCGGGGGTGGGCCGTCCGGTGGCGATCTTCCCTGTGACCACTTCCACATCCTGCACTTTGCCCATAATGGCGATAAGTTCGTTGATGCCGTAGATCCCCAGACGGAAAATGGGCGCCGCAGGGCAGCTGTCGTAAGAGTCGAACCAGCTGCCGTCAGCTGTTTCGTTGTATTTGGCGTAGCTTTCCCAATGGGCGGCAACGGGGCGTCCCAGATCATACTTTGCCTGCCACTGCCGGATCTGCTTCAAGTCGCAGGAGGGCAGCGGTGCGGGGGAGTTCAGGTGGACGATCACACTCTTTTCTCTTGCGTACTGCAAAACCTTCAGAGCCTCGTCGGGATCAAGCTCAAAGGGTTTGGTGGTCAGGACATGTTTCCCGGCATCGATGCACTTTTTCAGAAGTGCCCCTCTGCCCGCCGGGGGAGTGATGAGCATGACAGCTTCTATTTCAGGATCCTTCAGAAGCTCATCAAGATCGTAGCAAACAGGGATACTGTTCTTTTCGCCGAAGGCATCTGCCTTTTCCCTGATCCTGTCGCACACCTTGACGATACGGACGAATTTTTCATTTTCCACATTCCCGATGATCTGTCTTTGTGCCAGCCCCGCACCGAAGCGGAGTCCCACCAGCCCCATACGGACGGGGGCGATTTGGGGATCGTTCATTTTTTGACCCTTTCAAATTTGATATCGTCCACATACGCGTGGGCCTGTGTGGACTTGTTGTTGAGTTTGAAATTGAACTGCAAAGTGTAAATACAATTTTTCTTTGCGGTAAACACAAATTCAAAGTGTTTCCATCCGGGCTTTTTCCACATTTTTACAGAGCTTTTCATGTTGGCAAGAAAGTTCTGTGTATGATAGGAAGCAGGCGTGTTTTCTCCCGGAATGTGCAGAGGTATCATGATCCGGGAGCGTTTTTCCCCCTGTGGAATGGCGTGGACGAAGATATCGGTGGCTTTACTGATACCTTCTTCAAATTTGAAAAGCCCTGAAAAACGCCATGTGCCGGCTTCAGCATAAATGGGGGCACAGGCAAGAGTCGTACTTTTGCCCATTGCCCACTTTGAGCTCAGAGTCACCCGGAGCGCAGGAGCTTTTTCCCCGAACTCTTTGTGATCCATCCAGGCAAAGTTGCGGGAATATCCCCGCCAGGGACTTACCAGTGCTTCACGCTGGCGGTATTCATTGATGAGTTTGGGGAACTCCTTCTTTTCCCGCAAGCCCCATGATTTGACTGCATCGTCGTAGCTCATCTGTCTGCCTGCGGGCAAGTGCCAGTGGGTGAACCAGTCAGGTGTTTTGCTGAAATCCCCGTTGAGCACGCTCCGTGCCGCCGCCTTTTTCTGGAGTGCGAACACCTCTTTGAGGAGCTCTTTTTCAGAGGTATTTCCCAGCACCGCAAGGCGCATGGCATCCATGGGCCATGCCTTTGGGATCCCCGGCAGAAAGGCGGCGTAGGCAGAAAGCTGTGCCAGACGCAGATATTTGTTTTTTCCTGTAAGTTCACTGTAAAACTTCATCAGAACGTAGAAGAGCGCTCCCCGGTGACAGCTCAGGAATCCTGCATGAAGAGGAAGTGTCTCTTTGAATGGCGCTCCGGGATAGAGTTCATTGAGATCGTTGCGGTAAAAGTCAGGGTTGAGGGAGTTTTGTATTTCTCTGTGGAACGACGGCAGTATGTTTTTATCTCCGGTCAAAAGGTACATCTGCATCATGGCGGTGCAGCCGTACCAGACATGGAATGGATCAAGTCTGCCGTGCCAGCGGAAAAGGGTCTGATCTTTCTGTCCGGGCTTGAGTTCGTGTTTTTCTGTGTATTTCAGCTGTTCGAGGAAACGCTTCTTTATGGCGGGATCTCCTGTCAGAGCGTAAAAGTCCGCAAGCCCCAGCAGGAATCTCCCCAGTGACCGGGAGCCCTGGATGAATTTATCATTGACAGGGCGGCTCATGTAGTTGGCAATGACCTCATGGATCACATCAAGACTCCGCAGATCTCCTGTCAGCAGATAGTGGTAAAGCACTCCCTGAGGCCAGGAGTGGGAAAAATCGAAGCCCACACCTCCTGAGTGGTTGGCAGAGTGATAACAGCACACGCCCCCTGCAATATCCATATCCCGGTAGTGGCGGGCACGGTTGAGCGCCCATTTCAGGGGGAGAGGATCATTCATGGAAATGGCGTAGATCATCTCAGAAAAATCCAGATAGGACTCCAGATTGCCCCAGCCGCCGTCACCGTAGAGATCGCCGTAGTTGAAAAGTCCGTGGAGCGTCCTGCCGGGGTAATTGAAGATCCGTTTGGCTTCCCCTGAGAAAAAGAATCCGTAATCCCCCATGGACTTTTTGAAATGAGGCTGATTTTCGGTCCAGCTCCCTGTGGGGAAAATGAAGAAACGGCTCTTTGCAAAGTATTCGCTTTTTGCCATGGCAACAGCTCTGTACCCCAGAGCAGGGATGATAGCGGCATCATGACGGGGGGTGTAGAGAAACTCCCGGTGGAGCACGGTTTTGCGGCTCAAGATCACCGGGCGCAGATCATCGGGCCAGAGATGGGCGGTGAATCTGCCTTTTTCTGAAACTTCAAGTTTTACCGGGTGGCGCAAAGAGGCTTCCCGCATGACCAACGTCCCCCCGGCACTTTGAACAAAGCCGCACCTGCCGTCAGGAACGTGGGTAAAACTGTTTTTGCTTTTGTTGAAATACTGGCGGTAGAGGGCTTTTTTGCCGTTTTTCCCTGAATCAAGATGGAGTGCGGCATTTTTTATGACCATCATCTTTGAGAAGGGATTTCTGACCAGAGCGCTGATCTCAACGGTTTTTGTGAGGGCGTGGACCTTTTGCCGCACCTCAAAAGGTGCGAAGCAAGTCCCCCCGTTGACCAGAACGCCCCGGATCAGGAAACAGCTGTTTAATTTGCCTTTGTATTCAACTTCAGTGGAAAGATTTTTGGAAACATATTTTTTCCCCGCCGCATCTTCTGCAGTAAGGAAGAAGTCAAGAGGGGCAGATGCTTGTGTATTCAGCTGAGGTGCTTTGCCCTCCTGAACAAAAAAGCTGTTCTTTCCCTTTGTTAAATCAGCATCAAAGGAAAGAAGAACCGACCGGACACTGCCGTCCTGAGGCCAGCGTGCCAGGACCCGTTGTTCAAGGGGAAGGATTTTTCCTGCACTGTTTCTGACGGTCAGAGTTGAGTTGCCGAACCATTTTCCCTGAGGCAGGGGAAGAGCGGCGTCAACAGGGACTCCTGATGCCGTGACTGGATAGGTCACTCCTAGTTCCCATACGCCGGAGAGAGGGACTTCGGGGGCAGATGACTTCAGCACAGCAAAGTTGCGGAGTGT
>JAFTIE010000069.1 GCA_017457065.1 Lentisphaeria bacterium | reverse complement strand
TCAAAAAATGACAAAGATGCCATTCGCAAAGAGCTGTAAAGGGTAGTTTGAGGTTGCTACCTGTAAGGTAACAGCCGAAAACGCTCCCTTTATCAGATCGAAGCGAGGGCGCTTTGACAATTTTGAGGAGTTTTGAAATTACCTCATAAGGTGATTTTGGTTTACAATACACCCGCTTTTTGATTTATGCAAATCTCGGAAATAAAAAAAGGCAATTATTCCGCAGAAAATTTTCATCCGGGAATAATTGCCGTAAAAATGATTCTTTTGTATCAATCAGCCATTTCTGGCAGGATCAAACAGGAGGGGTGTTCTTTGGAATGGAGTATTTCCTGCTGTGCCTTCACCATGGTCACGCCTTCGTTGATGGGGGCTTTGGTGTTGAGGTTCCTGGAGTCCGCCGGGAAATTGGCACTGTGGATGACAAGACGGACCTTGTGACCGGCAACAAAAGTGTTGGCGATGTTGCCGAGATCGATCTCATACTCCCTGAGTTCTCCGGGGGTAAGAAATTCTTCATGTTCCAGAGATTTGCTGAATCTGGCACGGACCATGCCCGTCATCAGGAACATGGAGCGTCCGTCAGGATAGACATCGCTCAATGTGGCAAAGAAATCTGTATCGGGGGCAGTACTGCGGGCAAAAAGACGGACCTTTACACGGCCTGCAACAGCAAGAGGTGTTTCCAACACTTCAGAGGTGAAAACAAGGAGGTCGGAGCGCTTTTCTGTCTGCCTGCGGTCGTAGTACCCCAGAGCATTGCGCTTGCCGTTGAAGGAAGGTGTGGGCTCTGCCGGGTCGTAGGTATAGGAAGAGGAGCTCTCCAGATTTTCTTCTTCCGTTTCTGAAAGCACTCCTTTTTCTCTGAGGAAGAATTTCTTCTCTTTATTGACCGGAGGCCAGTCCGGAGCGGTACACCATTTGTTTGTTCCCAACATGAAATACTGCACCGTCGCCATTCCCGGCGTGGGATCTGAATCGGGATCAGCCAGACAGTTGACCACGAACCGGTCCTGAGCTTTGATCAGCTCCCGGTGATCGTTTTCTTCGCCGAATTCCTCTTTATTGATGAGTCCGCCGTGGACCCAGGGACCTATGATCATCTTAGTGAAGTTTCGTGCTTTTTCTGTAGCAGCAATGGATCTCATCAGCTTGAAGCTTTTGATGTTTTCCTCTTTGAATCCGTCAAACCATCCGCCTGAAATCAACGCCGGAGCTGTGACCTTTTGGAAACGCTCGATGAGTCCCGCCCCTGCCGTAGAGGGCTGCTGGGTGGTGCGGATAAAGTCACGGTAGAACTCGACCACGCCGTAGCCGTAGAGCAGATCCATCTCATTGACAGGCAGATGGAACAAATTGGCATCGTAATCAGGGACATTGGCATAACCGAATTTGCTTCTGTGGTACATGCTCAATCCCCAACTGACCATAAATCCGTGTTTGGAGCCTCCCCCGCCGCGCGCCATGGAGTTGCAGCTCTGTACAGCCGCTACATGAGGGCGCAAACCTTTGACGGCATCGTTGCCGCTGAAAGCTGTTGCCCATTGGGTCCAGCCGGAGTAGGAAGAACCTGCCAGAGCGACCCGTTTGTTGCTCCAGGGCTGCTGAATGATCCAGTTGACCGTATCTTCACCGTCATGTTCCTCGTAGCACACCTTGGAAGGAAAGAACTCTCCTTCGCTTGAAGCCGTTCCCCGGCAGTGTTGAGCGACATAGACAAGTCCGAATTTCAAGGCAAAAGTGCTGGGATAGTCGATATATTCTCTGCGGTAATAAGGGGAACGCGCCAACAATGTACCGGCAGGTCGGGTGAGACCTTTGGGAAAATAAATCGTCGTATGGAGCTTTGTTCCGTCACGCATGGGGAGCATACGGACTTCCACATCGAATTCCCTTTCATCGTATGTCGAAAAGGGAGTGACCTCATATTGATCTTGTTGACTCATGATTTGTTTCCTTAAATGGTTTATTCAAATTCTATGAGAAGGATTTCTCTGCGGCAGTTGATGCGCCAGGGAAAGGAGGCATGGTTGACCCCGGTGGAAATAATCATACGGGTGTCGCTTCCTTTTTTGGCATAAAGCCCGCACGCCATGCGGCGTCCGTAGAAACTGGGGACTGTAAGAGCTCCCCAAACAGGAAGCCTGATCTGACCGCCGTGGGTGTGACCGCATATTGAAAATGAAAAATCATCAAGAGGTGTCTCCCGATCAACTGCAATGACCGTATCGGGGCGGTGAACAAGAAAAATCTTTTCCCGATGGGCAGGGGGAGTTGTGAGCAGTCCCGGATATCCTCTTGAAATATCATCGCAGCCATAGATCCACCCCCAGGAGTCTGCTTCAAGAGAACCGTTGCAAAGATAGTGCCAGTTGTGTTTCTGAAACATATCGTACCAGAATTCTTGAGGCAGCCAGTTTTTTCCTCGCTCCCAGTTTCCGGGAACGGCCGCACAAAGGGGAGCACAGCAGGAAAGTTTGTCAAGAAGCTGCGGCAGCTCCTTTATATGGACGGCATCACTGCAAAGATCCCCTCCGCAGAGCAGAAGATCCACTTTGAGTTGTGAGATGAGCGAACAAAGCTCGTCCACCAGATGTTTTTCCCGGGGAGCGTAATGAAGGTCGGAAAAAAAGAGTATCCGTTTGCCCGCAGCCGCAGCAATTTTGGCTTTAAAACGGTAACAGACTGTCTTTATTTTTCCTTCTGCAGACACGACAGGAAAGGCATTGTATCCCTTGAGACACCGCCAGTTTTCAGCGTGGCGGTGTCTGGGGACCAATGCCGGGAAATAAAGCCTGAGAGTTTTTTCTGTCAAGCGTCAAGCTCCGCGATAAGGGCTGCGGGGAGTGCTTTTACTGCGCAGAGTTTGCAAGTACGGTTGCCGGGGACCTCAAAGGTATCATTCACACTGTGTCCCAGTATGGCGGCACCGAGACGGGAACGGTAGGAAAGATACTTTTTATCAGGATCACCGTCACGGGCACCCAGCAGATAGTAGGTGTCTTTACCGGTGTCAGAAAACTCAACTTCTACGACAGATCCGATGACGGCGGTAGTGTCCACAGAGACATTTTTCATCAGCATCGCCTGGATCGTTGCCAGATCATGTTCAAGCTCTTCCCGGCGGCGGCGCAGGAAGTTACGGCGTTCCTTGGCGGCATCAAACTCAGCGTTTTCGCGGAAGTCTCCGTGAGCACGGGCAGTCTTGAGTGCTTCCCGGTTTTCGGGGATCTGAACATTGACCAGATCATCAAGCTCATCCTGCATACGCTGACGGGAAAGCGCACTGGTGAATTCAGTGGTTTCTTTGGGGGCAGAGAGAGAGTCTTCTTTCTGGACATTGGCGTTGATCAGTTTGTGTGCAGCGCCATTTTCAAGATACTCTCTGAGACTTTCGGAGTTGCGTGCCATCTTGGCAAGAAGACTCTGGCGGTCACGGGGCCCCAGGAAGGTCGCGCCCTGAAGCACAAGGGCAAATTCTTCCACTCCGGGACAGTTTTCAAGAAGAAACGCTTGAAAATCGCTTTTGTCCATGAGAGATGTTTTAAGCTCACGCAAAGCGGCGTTCCAGGCGCGGGGAGGTTCTTCTGTCACATTCAATGCCCGGCAGACATTTTCGATATTGACCAGAGAAAGCAGTTCGTTGTGTTTGTGTTTCTTGCGGTTTTTCCAGATCCACATGAGCAAGTCACTGCTGCAGCGGCTGTTTTTGGCTGTTTCATAGATCTGCTCAGCATCAAGCAGTGCGCAAACACTGTTCAGAGCCTTGAGGGGAAGAACAAGAGCACATTCCGTTAAGTAGTCATCATCAAAAGCAATGATGGTAGCCTTGGCAAGTCCTTCAAGGTTCTTTGCAGGCAAATCGCCCCAGACGGCGAGAGACTCAAAAGGTGCCTTGAGAGGAGATTCAGGCCAGAACGATGCTTTTGCACGCATGGGAGCGATCACCTTTTCAAGGTTGGCAGCACTCATGCGCAGGGCGATGCCAGAGATATCCATAGCGAGAAGTTTGGGGTTGCGTTTGGCAGGTTCCGGCTTCAGCTGGGTGAAAAATTTGACAAACAGCTCCGTGTCAGCATCGGAATATACTCCCGGATCATTGTTTGCTTCTTCCTGAAGCAAATCACAGATCTCCTGCAGACTGCGCCCGTTGCAGGAACGGCGTTCCCCTGAAACGGCGGCAGCAGAAGCTCCGGCGGTCCCCCCTTCATCGCCCTGCCAGTATTGTGCAAAAGCGGCGGGAGTCATATTCCTGGCGCAGCCTGCCAGAGCCATTTCTTTGATGATCTCTTCTGTGACGGGGATAAGGGCACGGCGCTTGATAATGGTGTGAAATCCTGTGTAAGTGGGCATTGCACCTGTGGTGGAAACCAGTTTGGCAAGCTCAGGTCCGGGTGCAAGCAGAATGGCTTCTTTAAGCACGATATCAAGAGGCGTTGCACTGTTGAGTCCGATTCCGGAAAAGGCATTGATGATGACTGTGCCGTTGATGTTGTCGATGGTGCCGATAACCCCCCAGCGCTTGCTGCCGGGAAGGAACACGATGGTTCCGTTTTTCAGAAGCTGCAGTTTTACCCAGCGGGCGGCAACCTCCTGGACTTTCACCTTTTCATCCCGGACTCCGATGGCACGCATAATGGGGGGACGGGCAAGATAAGGGGGAAGAAGAGTGGTCGCAGAATTGACCAGCACCTTGCGGAAAAGTTCAGATTCAGGGAGCTGCAGCTCAGCTGCACGGAAACAGAAAACGGCTGCCTCCGGATTGAGTTTTTCAATCAGTCCTTCCCAAAGAGTGTTGAGAATGCTGCCGGAATCAGCCGGAAATTCAGCTTCTTTGGCAAGTGTGTTGTAAAGGGCATCGAAGTTCGCTTTAACCGGCGCATCAAGCGCAGAAAGCACCAGATCTTCCAAAACGGCCATGTCCATAGTGATAAATTCTCCTTAAAAAATACATTTGTATAATATAACTCAAAAAAAGATTATTGTCAAGGCGGAACATTTCAAAACTCCTGTAAAACTTCTCTTCTTCAGGTCCGTGTTTTGATTTTCTTTTCTTTCCGTTTTTTAAAATTTTTAAGAAAGTGAGGCAATTTCAAAACTCCTCAAAATTGTCAAAGCGTCCTCGCTTCGATCTGATAAAGGGAGCGTTTTCGGCTGTTACCTTGCAGGTAGCACCCTCAAACTACCCTTTACAGCACTTTGCGAATGACATCTTTGCCATTTTTTGAATGACTTTTGAAATTACCTCAATGCTTCTCCGTGATGCCGAAAAAATCCGGACTTTGTATAAAAAAACTCTTGCTTTTTATTTCACATCATGGTATCTTAGGGAAAAAGAACAAAGTACAGGAGTTTTGTGATATGGATATCAATCATCTTGAAAAGTTCAAAAATACCATCGCTTCAGGCAAGACCGGGAACGGGGCGTTGACTGGGGCGCCGTTGGAAGTTATGGCTCAGGGGGGCCGCAGCATGATAGGTGAAAGAGACGACAGATGGTCACTCCGGTGATCTGATAAGGTTTTCAATAAGTGAAAAAGTTTGCAGAGATACATACATTGGGATGTCGGCTCAATATTGCCGACAGCGCTCTTTTGACCAGCCGTCTGCAGCGTGCCGGATATGTTGTTCGTGAAGGCGGCGGCGACGGTCATGCTGATCTGATCGTCCTCAACAGCTGTGCCGTTACTGCCGAAGCTGCCGCCAAGAGCCGCCGGATGGTGCGGCGGATGAGAAGAGAGAATCCGGGGGCCCGGATCATCGTTACCGGGTGTGCCGCTCAACTTGATGCCGCTTCATTTTTGAGTGCCGGTGCTGATGCTGCGCTGCCCAATGCCGGGAAAAAATCCATTCCTGACGGCGGGTGGGGAGAGGCGGCGGCGACGGAGAAGCCGGTTTTTTCCGAAGATACTCTTTCAGCTTTCCCCTTCCGCAGCCGTGCTTTTATCAAGATCCAGGAGGGATGCAATAATTTCTGTTCCTATTGCATCGTTCCCTATGTCAGAGGCAGGGAACGCTCCCGTGCACTGGATGAGGTGGTTGCCGACTGCCGCAAAGCGATTGAAGATGGCTTTCCGGAGCTGGTGCTGACAGGGGTGAATACCTGCGCTTACAATGACTCAGGGAAAGATCTTGCCGGGTTGCTTGATATACTCTGCTCCATTCCCGGGGATTTTCGGATCCGTCTCAGCTCTACAGAGCCCCGCATGGATAACTTTTCCATGATCGATGCCATGGCATCTGCCGGAGATAAGGTCTGCCGTTTTCTTCACCTTTCACTGCAGTACGGCTGTGACCGGATCCTCAAACTGATGAACCGGCGTTATACCTGTGATGAATATCGGCGTTTTGTGGCGGCAGCCCGGGAAAAATTGCCCGGAGTCCACATCGGGACAGATGTCATCGTTGGATTCCCCGGGGAAACGGATGAGGATTTTGCTCAATGTCTTGAGTTTGTCAGAGAAATGGCTTTTGCCAATATCCACATTTTTTCCTATTCGCCCCGCCCCGGCACACCTGCCGCTCAAATGCCGGACAAAGTCGATCCTGCCGTTGTTAAAGAACGTTTCCGGCAGCTGAAATCTGCGGCAGATGAAAGCGCTGCAGATTTCCGGAACTCTCAGGTAGGCAAAAATGCACAGGTGATCTTTGAGCGGGCGGATAAAGGGATCTTGCGCGGATGGAGTGACAATTATCTGCCCTTTGCTGTGCCCGAAGGGATGTTTCCGGCAGGCAAGATCGTGAACTTCACAGCCGGAGAAGAGTTCCTTGAAAAAAACAGCCCTGCAGAGTGATTTCTTTTCACGCCGCAGGGCAGGGAGAAGTATCTCTTTTTAT
>JAFTIE010000068.1 GCA_017457065.1 Lentisphaeria bacterium | reverse complement strand
TTGTCAAAGCGCCCTCGCTTCGATCTGATAAAGGGAGCGTTTTCGGCTGTTACCTTGCAGGTAGCAACCTCAAACTACCCTTTACAGCTCTTTGCGAATGACATCTTTGCCATTTTTTGAATGACTTTTGAAATTACCTCATAGAGAAAGTAATTCAATAATAAAACAGGGATCTGAAAAGATGCAAACCATATCCGGAATCAATTTTCTCAAGCAGAAGAAGTGTTACCTCTCTCCTTTCACACTGATCGAGCTTCTTGTTGTAATCGCCATTATCGCCATACTTGCTGCTATGCTGCTGCCAGCTTTGCAGAATGCCCGGGAAATGGCAAAACGCACCTCCTGCCTCAACAATCTTTCCAATCTGATGGGCGGCGTGCGTATTTACATTGCAGACAACAATGACATGATTTTTCCGGTATTTGGCTTTGACAATTCCAACAGCGAGTCTCCCTCCTGGTATAAAAGATCAGCCTTTGTTGAGGCTGTCGGCTACAGAAACAGCTCCTATATCACGGTCAAGATAGGCAGAGGTCAAAGTGTTTCCGAAGAAGTTTCGCCTCTGTGCTGTCCCTCTCTCGGCCGTCCCATGGCAAAAAATGATACTGTCTACTCCTATGGCAGGAGTTACTATGTCTCTCATGTTGTAAAATACTGTCTGATCAGTCGTCCTTCATCCAAAGTTCTGTTTGCAGATGTGACCGACGATCTCCGTTTGCGCAACAAGGATACCGCCCCTAAGGAGCTCCCCGCAAACCGCCATCGGGGAGCTGCCAACTACGCCTTTTGCGACGGCAGCGTCAGAACGTACCAAAACCGCGCCTCTTTCAAAAGTACTTTGGAACTTTACTGAAATCGGGGCAAGACACCCCATTTATTACGGATTTTCTGAAATATAAGCTTGACTTTTTGCTGTTCTGAGTCTATAATAAGCAGAAAGCTTTTCTGCGCCCCGGGAAAAAATCTTTCCTTTCCGGCACAGATCAAATCAATAAAATTGTTTTTAATTTCAGGAAATCCAACATGATCAACGCCGCCAAGAACCGCAATATCGCCTTGCAGATGCTCAACCCCAGTGCCAAAGATCTGGAACACGGTCTGGAACTGCACAAGAATTCCCTTGTCTTTGACGCCTACGGCTTCATGCCCCTGTGCGGCGGACGCTCCGCCAGAGAGGAGGAGCTGATCGCTGCCGGAGCCTCAAGAGATGAGATCCACTATGCCGATGAAATGCACCACATGGTCGAAGGGTTCCACGATCCCCGGATCCGCAAACTCCTCAAAGAAACATGGGAGTACGGCGGCGTGGACTGCATTTTCCAGAACTGCGGCGAAGAAAGTAACGATGTTGAGCGGCTCATCAAACGTCTGGGCAACTACACAAGGACCATCGACTACTGCACTGAGGTCTACGAAAGATGTCCCTTCCCCGAAAAGCTGGAAGAGATCCGTGCCCGGGGCAACAAGGCTCTTTACATCACCACCAACGGAGTTCCCATCTCTTCCAAGTTCGTTTCGGCAGACGAAAATCTCCATCTGGTTGAGTCCTTCTTCAATCTGGGTGTGCGCATGATGCACCTTACCTATAACCGCCGCAACCTGATGGGTGACGGATGCGCTGAAGCTGCCAACGCCGGTCTGAGCGATTTCGGACGTATGGCGATCGCTGAAATGAACCGGGTGGGGGTGATCCCCGATGTGGCGCACTCCGGACAGCAGACCAGTCTTGAAGCGGCTCTGTGCTCAAAAAAACCAGTCGTGGCAAGTCACTCCACAGCCGGAAAGTTTTCCACCCACTATCGAGCCAAGTGCGATGAAGTCATTGAAGCCATCAAAAAAACCAATGGCTACATCGGGATCTGCTGCTACCCCACCTTCCTTCAGGGCAAAAAAAATATCAATGCTCTCATCGATCATATCGACTATGTGGCAAAGACCTTCGGTGTGGATCATGTTGCCATCGGTACCGACCGGGGGGCTACCCTGTCTGAATATGTCTGGAGTGAAAACATGCCCAAAAACCGCAAGATCTGGGAACAGTACTGGGTTGCCCCCGGCACAGGGGACAATGCGCCTGACGATTTCGGCTCACTTGCCTGGACCAACTGGCCGCTCTTCACAGTGGGACTTGTCATGCGCGGATACTCTGACAGCGATATTCAGAAGATCATCGGCGGAAATGTCATGCGTGTCTGTAAAGAAACTCTGGCGTAACAGTTCAAAAACAGGGAGTGCGGCATGAAAAAACATTTACTCTTTGCTTTGTTTTCGGCGGCGCTGCTGCTGCCGGGAGCGGATCTTGAGATCATAAACAACAAAAGATCTGTTTACAAAATCGTCTATGCAGATGAGGAGCTGTATCCTTTTCACAACCGGTACAGCTCCATTTCTGCCAACACACTGCAGAAAATCCTGCGCCATGCTTCGGGGGCGGTCCTTACGACGATCCCGGAAAGCAAGTTTGACGGAAAAGGAAAAGCCATCTTTATTGGAGCCACCAGAGCCTTGCGCAAAGCCGGGCTGGCTCCGGCACGATACAAGCGCTGGGAGCACCGCATCGATGTCAAAGAGGGCAATATTTATCTGCACGGCATGGACTACCGCAACAAAAGCGACATCAAATACGCTTACCGGCAGCGTTATGTCTTAGGCTCCCACAAAGCAATGCTGACCTTTGCGGAGCGTTTCACCGGTGCAGTCTTTGCCGGTACCCCAAATTTCTGCGACGGCGTCCCTAAAATCAAACGCCTTGCCGTTCCGGAAAACTACACCTTCAAGCGTGTTCCTGCCATTGAATACACTATCGGCAGCAGGCGGGACCTCAATTACGATGTTGCCAACAACTGCCTCTTTGCCCCCTGGTACGGGAGCTACGGCGGACACAATCACAATGTGGCTTTGAATCCTGCCAAATATCTCAAGGATCACCCCGAATATTATGCTCTCATCAAAGGGAAAAGAAATCCCGGTCCCAGAGTTCAGCTCTGTCTTTCCAACAAAGCTGTACAGGAACTGATCTACAAAGAGGTACTGGATCACCTTGACAGCGGTTATGAAATGGTCCAGCTGGCGCAGAGCGACGGATTCCTGCCCTGCGAATGCGAAAATTGCGCCAACCTTTTCGGACTCAAACCGGAGTCTTCCCCATCAAATCAGGCAGCCTACCGCAGTTCATACGTCTGGGGCGAAAAGCTCTGGATCCTCCACCGCAACTTTGCCAGAAGACTTCTCAAAGACAGACCCGGCAAAAAAGTGTGTATCATCGCCTACGGTCCCACCCGGAAAACGCCCCGCACGTTCAAAGAATTCCCTGAAAATGTGGTCATTGAACTTGCCCCCTACAGTGAAGAGATCCTGAAATCCTGGGCTCCTTACAAGGTTCCGGGGGGCTTTGTGGTCTATCTTTACAACTGGGGATACTACAACAATGAAGGCTTCATGCCCAAGCGTTCATGGGATTTCTGTCAGAAACAGATGAGATCTTTGTTGAAAAGCAATGTTAAAGGTATCTACTGCTGCGGCTTCGGTGAAGCACACGGGCTGGAAGGTCCCACCTATTACATCTGGCTCAAACTGACAGAAGACCCAAATCAGGATGTGAAGAAACTTCTCAGGCGTTTCTGCAAAACCATTTTCCCCAAAGCGGCAAAAGAGATGGAGGAGTTCTACACCCTTATCAACTCCCGTCTTGATCTTCACTACACGGTAAAAGAGATCGACTGGAACGATCCGGCGCTCCTCAGCGGCACTGCTCCTGTCAATGACAAACCCGCTTTCGGTACCGCACGGGTGCGCTGGACAGAAGATGTGCTGGTAAAATTGGATTCTCTGCTGAAACAGGCTGAAGAAAAATCCGGAAAAAACTGGCAGCTTTCTCTGGTCCGCTTTGAGCTGGAGTACCTGATGCGCACCACCCGGGGCGTTCAAGCTCTGGGCAAATTCCGCAAGACCCTTTCTGATGCAGATTACCGGCAGCTTGAGAAGCACCTGATTTCCAGACAGGATCTGATCGATTCTCTCAAATGGAACAAAAACAATCAGGCATTGAAAGACGGATTCCCCCTCTTTGCATACGCCAAAAAAGATGCGGCACAAGCCGGGGGACGGATGCGGGGACTTCTCTTTGCCCCCTTCAACTGGGATATGCGCTACCTCAAATCCAAAGGCGTCAAATGCGCCGGAAGAGTCATTAAATCTGGAGACCTCAAAGGGCAGTATCTGGTACTTGGCAACTACCTTGTTGACATGCTCCCAGTGCACAAAGAAAAGGCGATCCGTATCTTCTGCCGTTCCGGTAAAGATGCTCTGCATGTGGTTTTCATCAGGAGCAACAGCACATACAAAGAGATGGCAAGAGATCAGATTTCCGTCATACTGGGTCCTGACAGCAAAAACTTGAGCCGTTTCCACGGCAGGTTCCGCAACGGAAACTGCGCCCGCTATGTGAAAAAGATCGACAACATCGCCAATAAGGGCAACGGGGATCTCTACGTCCGCTCCGGCGCTGTCGGCAAAGTGACTGTTCCCGCTCCCGGAGTGAAACTTGCTCCCGGGGAAATTTCCGCAGAAATAACTGTTCCCTACTCAGCTTTCAGCAAGAAACCAGCTCCGGGAGATGTGTGGCTTTTCAACGCCACGGCGGAACACCAGAAACCCGGGGTGAATTTCTACATGGTCTGGGAACACAACTTTGATCAGAACACCTGGCGCAACACCAGAGACCATTCAGGAAAGATCCAATTCTGATCTGTCTCCTGAGGTAATTTCAAAAGTCATTCAAAAAATGGCAAAGATGTCATTCGCAAAGAGCTGTAAAGGGTAGTTTGATCCGGCGTCGCCAAGGCTATGCCGTGACAAGGGCTGCTACCTGCAAGGTAACAGCCGCCTGTCCCGCCGTAGCTTTATGCGAAGGCGGAAAAACGCTCCCTTTATCAGATCGAAGAAGAGGGCGCTTTGACAATTTTGAGGAGTTTTGAAATTGCCTCTTTTTATTTGACAATTTCTTTTATCCCCTGCTTGACAAATCAGGCAGGGGATATTATATTAAGGATGAAAAGACAGTTGGAGACAGACAAAAACAGGGAGTTTGGATCTTTATGCCGCGTTTGAAATTCAGCAAAGATCAGCCTTTGTATATGGAAACCGCCGCCTTGCTGCGTCAAGCGATAAAATCAGGGGAGCTGCCCGGTAATTCCCGCCTTGATTCAGTCACGGGACTTGCCAGAGAGTTCCACCCCAGCCGCAAGGTCATTGAAAATGCCCTGAAACTTCTGAAAGAAGAGGGGTTGATCTTCAGCCGTCCCCGGCAGGGGCTCTATGTGGTCCCCACAGAGAATGACACAGTCCTTGTGGTCACTTCCATGAGTTCGCGGATCCCGGAGACAGCTCAGGGAACCTTGCTGGCACTCCTCACTAAAACCGACGGCAGAAAATTTGAGTTCATTGAAGCGGAACTCCTGCGCCATGCACCGGCAGATCTTTTCAAAAACAGTTTCCGGAAATACAGCTGCGTTCTGCTTTTCAATCAATCCTACTGCGGCAAAGAGCCTGAACTTGAAAGACTCCGCAGTCTCAATATCCCGGTGCTTCTCCCCTTTGCAACCCCGGAAGACGGGGCAGCCACAGGTTTCCACGCCCTTTATTCGGACGCGGTGTGCGGCAGCAAAACACTTCTTCAGCACCTCAAGGATCAGGGCTGCCGCAGGATCGGTTTCATCGGCTGGCATGATGTACACAAACGGCGGCTTTTCCGGTTGCCCCAAGAAAAATATATTGAACTTCTGGACGAACTCGGTCTTGAAAAGCCGGAACGGATGTTCGGCACCATCCACCGGGACAACTTTCCCGGTGACAGTTCTCTCAATGAGTTTATGGAAAACTGGCAGCGCTTTGATGCCCTTGTCTGTTACTCCCATTTGTCGGCGCTTCATCTGTACGCCTGGTGCAAATCCCACAATGTGCGTATCCCCGAAGATTTGATGGTCGGCGCCTGCGGGATAAAACTTCATTCAGAACTCCTTGATCCGCCTCTGACAGCCTTTCATGTTGACGGGGAAACACATCATAAGGAGGTGCTGAACTTTCTTCAAGGGAAATTCCCTGTCAATGAAAATGTAAATATGGCAATTTCACCAATTTTGAAAATCCATGCAAGTACAAAAGGAAAACTGCAATGAAAACAACATCCTATGTTCTGCGGGAACTGAAGGAAAAAGTAGGCGTCCCCCTCGGCACTCTGGGATACCGGGATTTTACCGGCAATCCCGATTGGAAACGCAACCTCATCTCTTTTACCTCTCTTCTCTATGACAAAAACCGCAGCACTCTTTTCTGCGGCATGACCGCCTTTGACTGTGACTTGATGTATGCTTTTGATCCCGCATCTGAAAAGTTTGAAAATCTCGGATATCAGAGTGTTGCTGAGAAATTTGAAATCAAGATCCACCGTTCACTCCACTTGTGCAAAGACGGCAAGATCGTAGGCGCCACCGCCTGTCTGCATCGTGAAGATCAGCGATCCGAAGGCCAGGGAGGGAGGATCTTCATCTACGATCCCGATAAAAAAAGCTACGACTTTCTCCCCATCCCCGTTCCTCAGGACTATATACAGACCATCACGGTGGATGAAGAACGGCAGCTGATCTACGGATTCAGTTATCCTGTGTTCTGCTTCTTTGTGGTGGATATGGCATCCCGCAAGGTCAAGCGTGTTCAGTACATGGGGAGCATCCCCCACATCGTTTCCCTTGCTCCCGACGGTAAATATTACGCCACCTGGAACTGCCGGACCCAC
Source organism: Lentisphaeria bacterium (assembly GCA_017457065.1). Taxonomy (GTDB): domain Bacteria; phylum Verrucomicrobiota; class Lentisphaeria; order Victivallales; family Victivallaceae; genus UBA1784. The sequence goes on along the minus strand of JAFTIE010000068.1, from coordinate 2,395 downwards.
AATTTGTTCTGTTACGATCCCGATACCGACACAGTCAAATTCTTTGACTACGCTCTGCCCCACACCAAGGAATCCTGCGGACTCATGTACCCCGGAGCCGGTCCCATCGACGGCATGGCGACCGGTGCCGACGGCATGATCTACATCGGTGAAGCCTCAGGACACCTTGACCGTCTTGATCCCAAAACAGGAAAAGTGGAGGATCTGGGCAGAGTTGCAGGCAATGAGACCCGCATCCCCGCCCTTGAAACAGGTGCCGACGGCAGGATCTACGGTATTGCCGGATTCCTTGAGCGCTGCCATCTTTTCGCCTTTGATCCCGCCACCGGCAAGAGCGAGGTTTTCGGACTCATTCAGGATGACCGGGACAACACCCGTCTTTTTATCGGTCACGACATCGCCATGATCGACGATCACACCGTCTTTGTGGGCGAAACCGACACCAGCGACCGCGCCGGAAGATTGTGGAGGTGTGAAATATGAAACCTCTTGTCTGGGCATTCTGGGGGCACGAACCCAAACAGTTCTATCAGCGCCGCCACAGTGACCTCTGGTCTCAACTGGGCAACGGGGAGTGGATCCCCGATTGGTATGACAGGCTCCACACTGAAGAAGCCATCGCCAAAGCCGCCGCCATGGGCGTCAATGAGATCTACACCCACTATTACAAGGGGTTCGGGCTCAAGATGGAACATGACGACATGATGCGTACCGCAGAGGTGGTGCAGATCGCCCACAAATACGGTATCAAAGTCATCGGCTACTGCACCATCGGCACCTATTACTACGAAACACTGGAAGATGAACTCCCCGGAGTCATCGGCTGTGCCGTTGTCGATCAGGATGGAAAAATCGTTCACCCCACCTTTGAAGGGGGCTTTGTCAGCAGGAATTTTGCCTGTTACAACGCTTCACTGTACTACGATGAATATTACCCGAAACTGATCGAATTCGGTCTCAAAACGGTCAAACTGGATGGATTCCACTTTGACAACGGCGCCCATCTGGCATGTTACTGCCCCAGATGTGTTGAAGGATTCCGGGAGTACCTGCGCAAAAATATCCCCGATCCCAAAGAGTATGCCCTTCACTCCTTTGACCATGTGGCGCTCCCCGGGGAGTATTCCAGAAATGAGCCTCTGCGGCTCCATTATCTGAAATACCGCCGTGAACTCTGCGCCCGCCGCCACCGGAAGACATTCCAGATGGTCAAAGCCATCAACCCGGAAGCCATCGTTCTTTATAACTGCGGTATCGGTCGTTTCACGCCCCCCGGTCATGCGGGGTACGATCCGGCATTCACCCCTCCTGAAGCAGATCAGGTTTTCATTGAAACAGGTTCCTTCATCAATTACAAAGATGGGGTCCTCATCACTACTGCCCCCGGATTCAAACTGGGCAAAAGAGTGGGACTTTCGGTTTTGAACACCTCATGGCTTCACAATGAAAAATCCATGCGTATCCCTGAAACCGCTGAAGAGATCACTCTCTTTCAGGCAGAAAGTCTGGTCTTCGGCTCAGATTGCGGCAGCAACTGGCTTGGTCGTCCTCTGAAAAGCGGAAAAGGGGGCATGGTCATGGATACAGAGCCCCATCATTCCCTTTTGACAAAAATCTTCCACTACTACCTTGACCACCCGGAACTCTATGCAGAGACAAGTTCCTGTGCCAAAGTCAAAGTGCTCTATCATCCTGACTCCCGTCTCATGGACCATGAAGTTGCGGGATCTGTTTTCAAACAGGTCTGTACCGATCTTCTTGTCCGCCATGTTCCCTTTGAAGTGGTCTTCCCCGGAGATGAAATGGCAGCCGATGAAACACTCATCCTGCCCGGTGTGGTCATGCTTTCCCAGGCAGAAGCGGATCATTTCAAATCCCTTCCCTGCCGGGTCGTTGCCGTGACTCCGGCTGGTATTTACAACGAACACGGCGCAGAAAGATGTACCCCTGCCATTCCGGAAGGGGACATCAACGAAGTCAAAAGCGGCTTTGAAGTAAGCGTCCCTTGCGTTATGCTTGAAACCGCCCTGACTCCGGCAGGTGAAAAGGTGGTACACCTCATCCACTATGACAACAGTCACGATGCGGAAGATGTCACAGTGACTCTGCCCTTCTGTGCCAAAGCTGTGGAAGCCTTCTCTTATGAAGAGGGCATTCAGGCTGTCATGGTCAGTGAAAACCAAGTCAGGATCAACTCTTTCCGCACATTGTGCACATTGAAATTCAAGGAGAGGTAATTTCAAAAGTCATTCAAAAAATGGCAAAGATGTCATTCGCAAAGAGCTGTAAAGGGTAGTTTGAGGTTGCTACCTGCAAGGTAACAGCCGAAAACGCTCCCTTTATCAGATCGAAGCGAGGGCGCTTTGACAATTTTGAGGAGTTTTGAAATTGCCTC
>JAFTIE010000067.1 GCA_017457065.1 Lentisphaeria bacterium | reverse complement strand
GCGGAACTCCCCTGTGCGTTGTCACGGACACGGACCGCCTGACGATAGGTCACACCGGGGAACAGAGATCCGTTGTGCCAGTTTTTTGCCTTTGCTTTGGGAAGCTCCACCGCCACACGGTAGGAACAGACTTTGTTGGTGTTGTTCATAAGCGCAAGGGGGAGAGGCTTCATTTCGTTGACGGCGGCACGCAGAGCGATGGACCCGGAAAAGTTGAAGAGGGCATCAGGGACATAGGGCACAGAAAAGTCGTCGGTCACATGAACGGGGGCGGCAAGGAAACTTGAGTTGCGGAACGCCTCCATTTTTGCCTGAAGCGCCACTGCCTCTTTCTGTGCAACGGACTTTTCAAATGCGGCACGGGTCATGTTTTTGGGGTACGGAGCACAATAAACTCTGCCGCTGTTGGCGAGATCTGCAAAACCTTCTTTTACATTGCCCCAGCATAACAGTTCATTGCCGGCGGCCTTGCGCTGACGACCTGCATTGAAGGGGATAAAGGTCCCTTTGGGAACTTCAGACCAGCCGATGGATGCAAAAGGAATACGGGCAGTACCGCTCCATTTTTTCGGGGCGACCTTGACTTTGACTTCCCAGGGCAGTGCTTTGGGGCGGCCGATCCCGGAGAACTTCCTGCCGTCGGGACCTACGACGAACTGGGTAAAGAGGCGGTCTTTTTTTTCAGAACCGAAAAAGATCTCAAAGACATCCCCTCCCCAGAGGTTTGCGTTGGGACTGCGGGTGATCTTTAAGGGTTCATGGCAGACAAAGGAGACGACAAAGGCGTCTTTTTCCATGCGGATACAGAACTCGGTCGCCGCAGAGGAAGGCTTGTTTGATTTGTAAACATGGAAATCCTTAAAAACAGTGCCGTCAGCAGAAACGATCTTGAGTTCTCTGGCTTTGACCTTGACAGCCCCCCCCGCCGCATCAAGTGCGGGACGTTTACGCTCTTTGATGACCACATTGTCGAAAAGGACATAATCCCCCACTTTGGATTTCAGTTTTCCATACCGTGAACTGCCCCAGAGCAAAAGGGTCAAACTGACGTGTCCGGTATCGGAACCTGTGGTGAAACTGCCTTTGTAATTGATCCAGTTTTTCTGTACCTTAAAGCTGCCGACTGTTGTTTTGCCGCTTTTTCCGTGCCAGAGGGTCTGCTTTGAGTTCCACTGAGTAATGGAAAGGCTGGCTGAATCGGCAGTTCCTTTGATATCGATGGAAAAATCGTAGGTGGTATTGGGTTTGCATTTGAAACCGCCGGGCTTTTTGTTGTCGGCGTAGGAGCCGCCGATCCAGCAGGCACTGCCGAAGGTATCATATTTTCCTGATTTGCGGATCTTGTCGATGACAAGTTTTCCGCAGCGGTTCCAGGTGTATTCTTCTGTAAAAAGCATGACAGCACCGCCGTTGGTGCGGAACTCAGGTCCCAGAGTTTTGGGATAGAGATTGAAATCTCCGTTTTTGACAAGATTCTGTGCGGCAAGGGAACTGATCATCCCTGCTCCCATGAGAAAAGAGAATATTTTTTTCATTATCATTTATACTCCTTAAGTTTGAATGTATCCGGTAACACGATCACTTCTTTTTCTGAAGGATCTTCACGATCAATTCAGCTGCTTCTTCCCGCACTTTGTCGGGCATGTGACGGTCGTGGGCGTGATCCACAAGGACACGCTTGGCAGCGTTTTTGAGAAATGCCTGAGCTTCAGGAGAGTTTTTCCCCACTTCACGGAGTTTCTGAAGATAGGCAACATCGGTTATACCCTGCCGTACCGCCATGTAACGCACAGAAGGCACCGCCTTTTCCCCGGGGGCTGAGTAGATGAGGGCATCGCCGCAATGACCTTTCCATGCACAGTGGATCAAATTGCTGATGGCCTGATACATATTATTGTAGTTCAGCTGGTGATACTCGCCGAACCAGGGATTGGCACGGAAATTTTTAGCCAGAGAAGCACGCACCGTGGTGGCACATGTGTAGTGTCCGAAGGTCTTGCCCTTTTTCTGTTCCTTTTTGATAAAGTCGAGATGTTCCCTGCCATTAAAGTATCCGCTTGTCCAGAGGACCCAGTTGTCCACATAGGGGGCAAGTTTTTCCATATCCTGAGCCGACATGATATGAGCGCCCAATGTCATGGCGATACGGAGTTTGGGGGTGGCTGAGCGGACCATTTTCAGCATGGCGATGATCTCAGGCAGTTTTTGGGGACTGGGTTCGTCGTAAATTTCCATAAAACTCTTTTCCAGAGGGATGCCCTGTTTTTTCAGGAACACTTCAAGAGTTCTGATCCATTCAGGGAAATATTTCAGATTCTTTTTCCCGTAGTGCTGAACGAAAACATGAGGAGCTGCGTAACCGATCCAGAGACGGTTGAAGCCCATGCTCTGGAGAAGTTTGATCTGCTTTTCGGCGTTGGGAGCGACAGGCGTGAATTTGCCGTTCTTGAAAGGGAATTTCAAACTCCACACACTGAGAGCAAAGATCCGCATACCTGCCTGAGCCTGAAGCCGGATAACATCGGCATCTCTTCCGGCGGCAAAGTAGTCTGCAGGCCGTTCAGGATCTTTGGGGAGAGCGAAGGGGGAAACTTCAAAAGTCAAAGGAATATCCTTCATATCCCCTGAATAGTTGAAGTTGCCGTAACCATACCCCCGGGTGGTAAAGACCCCTTTGCCCGTCAGGGGGACGATTCTGATCCGGGCGTTGTAGACCCCGGGTTTCAGATCTTTCGTGTGGAAATCAAACCAGACCAGACCGCACTCCCCGGGTGCGACAGTGATGGTGCGCGCCTCGTTCATCCGGGGCAGTGCCTCATAAATGGCGGAAGTACCCAGATCGTTATCACGCACCATAAGCGCCTCACGGTAGACTACGCCGGGGAAAGGAGTCCCGTTCTGCCAGTTCATGCGCCTGGCATCGGGAATTTCCACCGTTACACGGTAGACTGCGGTTTTTGCCGTGTTGTTCATAATGGCGAATGGAAGGGGCTTGATCTCGTTGAGAGCAGCACGGAGCTTCACCCCTTTGACCGGATGGAAAAGTGCATCAGGCAGGTATGGAACAGAGAAGTTATCGGTCACATGGACAGGGGCGCAAAGGAGTTTTTCATTGCGGAAATAATCCATTTTCGCCTGCTTTGCATCGGCTTCTTTCTTTGCTTCGGCAGTTTCAAATGCCTCACGGCTCACCCCTTTGGGGAGTGAGCCGCAAAGGATCTTGCCGCTGCGTTCCATATCGCCGAAGCCGTCGACCACTTTTGCCCAGGTACTCAACTCACGGACAGCGGCACGCTGACGTGCCATGTTGAAAAGAATGAATTCCCCCTTGACCGGGGTTTTCCATCCCAGGGTGGCGTAGGGGATCCGTGCCGTACCGCTCCATTGTTTTGGGGCAACACGGGTTTTTATTTCCCACTTGAGATTTTTAAGATCGCCTACTGAACTGGTATAGGTCATGCCGTTAGGGGAAACGGCAAACTGGGTAAAACTCCGGTCATTCTTTTTGGGACCGAAAAAGAGTTCCACCACGTCGCCGCTCCAGACCTTGCGGCCGTTTCCTTTGGCATTGGTGACTTTCAAAGGCTCATGGCAGACGAAGTCGATGACGATACACTCTTTTTCAAGTTTTACGCTGAAGGCGGTTTGGGCTGTCAGGGGCTTTTTGCCTTTGAAACGGTAAAAATCGGTATAAACGGTTCCGTCGGCGGGGATAATCTTGCGCAGCCGCATTTCGACTTTTGCGGCACCGGGTTTGCCATTCAGTGCCGGACGTTTGCGTTCCTTGAGGATGATATTGTCAAAAAGCACATAATCACCGACTTTGGACTTCAAAGGAGCGTAACGGGAGTTTTCCCAGATGCTCAAAGTCAACGCCGCATGAACGGCATCGGGACCTGTGGTGAAACTGCCCTTGAAAGTCTGCCAATCCCCGGTAACTTTGAAACTGCCCAGAGTGGTTTTCAAACGTTTGCCGTGCCAGAGGGTTTGTCCTTTGGACCATTGTGCCCCCTGAACGTTGGCAGCGGCGACAGTTCCCCTGATATCGATGGAAAAATCATAGGTGGTATTGGGTTTGCATGGGAAGCCGCCGGGCTTTTTGTTGTCAGAATATGAACCGCCGATCCAGACGGCTCCGGAAAGGACCTCATATTTGCCTGACTTATGCAATTTGTTGAAGCTGAGTTTACCGCAGCGGTTCCAGGTGTACTCTTCGGTAAAAAGTGAAAGAGCTCCGCCGTTGGTGCGGTACTCCGTCCCCGGATTCTTTTCAGAGTTGGTAAAATCGTTGTTTTTTACGATATTCTGCCCCGGCGCAGTCAGGCAAAAAAAACTTCCAAGTAACAGAAAAGTGATTTTTTTCATGGTCATCTCTTGAATTTTTTTTAGAAGCGGGTTTTATTTTCCTCTATACAAACGCCAGCCGGATGCGGCGTAAACGCCCGGAGCTATATTGATACTGATATTGCTTCCATTATTCCGGTCATAGGGCCAGTCGTTGAGCATACTTGTATAAAACTGTTCACGGTCAAGGGCGGCGACGTGACCATCAAGAAAGTTGACATTGACTTTGCCGCTGTGAACCAACGCATAGCGGGAATAATTACCGGTAACAGCAAAGGTATATGCAGAGGCCATCTGTTTCTTGAAGTCTGATGACCTGGAGTCACCGTTGTCAAAAAATTTAGAAGGTTCTTTCACCTTTTTGGCTATAAGCAAAGCCATATCTGCGTTTATGCCGCGCAACGCAAAACGCTGCCCTTTTACCTCTTTTTTGAGGGCTACGTTGACATTATTTGAATTGGGAAGTGCTTTGGCGGCGTAAGCATAATAGTCATTTTGCGCTTTGTAGTCATCGGTGGAGACGCAATTGAAAAAATGGCGCTGACTCTTGGTTGTATATTTAATTTCTTCAAAAATCAGATAAGAGCCGCGGCCATCGCCGACAGCGCCGGGGATGTATCCTTTATACTCATCCATATAAGTCATATTGAAGCGCATATATTCTTTCAGAGCATTGAGGCAGTGGGAGCTTCTGCCCCGTTCCCGCGCCTGCTGCAATGCCGGTAAAAGCATGGCAGCAAGAATGGCAATAATGGCAATCACAACAAGAAGCTCAATTAAGGTGAAGCTGTACAGCTTCACCTGCCCATGGGCAGGTGCCCTTCTCTCCACTTTGTCGAAAGTACGATCACAACAGAGATGTGATCTTTTCACAAGGAGTTCGATCAGCGTGAAACTGCGGGACTCTGCACGGCGGCAGCCGAACAGCGGACATCTGTTTTTCATTTTCATTGTACGCTCCAGAACAAAATTGTAAAAAATGCAACTCTCGCCCCTGACAACATTTTCCGCAAAAAGAAGCAAATAAAATGCTTCACTGTTTTACATTACATCCCCTTTGATCATTTTTCAAGGGTAAAATATATTTTTTGCTCCTTTTATGACGCTCATTGCAGAAAAAAGACCGTGGCTGCAAGCATCTTGTTTACCAACAGATTTCCGGACAAGGGAAAATTTTTTTTAAATTTCCCTGTTGTCCGGAAAAAGCACTTTGGGTTTTACTCTTCGTCGATCAGTTTGATGTCTGCGTCAAACTCCGGTTCCCAGGGGTAATGGATCGTTACTTTGGCACCTCCTTGTTTGAGTGAGTTGACCGCATAGATGCCGGGCAGGGTCATAATAAGGCCGTCACGGAGCGTGATCGGCATATCTTCCCCTGCGGTCATGGCTTTGAACATGTGGTCGAAAAGGGCATAATCAGCCCCGCCGTGTCCGCCGGCATTGGGGTTTTCGATATATTCGTTGGGCATCAGCAAATGAGGCAGTTCTGTTATGGTGTCAGCGCCGTACAATTCGTCGGAGCGGAACCGCACTGCAGGGGGGGTATTGCCCCGTGAGTCGATCCGTTCAAAATATCCTTTTGTGCCGAAAACCCTGTAGGAGTGAAGTCCGATAAAGGCACGGCAGGCGCCGTTCCGCAGCAGGCGGATGGTAACGCCGCTTTCGGTCTGGAACAACGCAATCTGCATATCGTCTTTGACGGCGTCAGGGTTGATATGGACTCCGGTGCCGATGCAGATGACATAGCGGAGTGGTTCTTTCGTGATCCGGAGCAGGGGACCGAGAGAGTGGGTGCAGTAACGGATGGGCTGCAGTTTTTTCCGCCAAGGGCTGTGGACGATAAGAGGATTGGCAGGTCCCGGGTTTCTGGAGGAGTGGATATATTCAGCTTCCATATAGTAAGGTTCCCCCAGAAGACCTTTGTTGTAAAGATCCACCATGGCATTGACAAAGCCCCATTCATTGGGATTTGCACCGGTCATCAGCCGGGCAGAGGAGCGCTGTTCGGCCTCCCAGAGTCTTTTGGCTTCGGCAAGATTTGCGACAGAAGGGATATCTGAAAAGACGTTGATATTACGTTCCAATGCCTTGATGCAGAAATCAGCGTGAACGTCTGCGCCGGTTTCCACCAGAACCAGATCCAGTTCGGATTCCTCAAGCATCCGGTCATAATTTTCAAAAAAGCGCACGCCCGGGAGTTGTTCCTTCATGGGAAGGGACTGCTGCCACTGGTTTTTTTCCCATAATTCGGGATCGATATCACATGCGGCAACCACCTCAGCACATTCAAAAGAATGTTTCACCAGTTTGACAATGTAGCGTCCCCGGTGACCGAGACCGACGATTCCGACTCTGAACTTTTTCATACTCTGAGTTCCTTATGTTAATGGTCAAGTTACCGTATAATATATTTGACTTTTTTGTAAAAAGCAATATATTAAAATATCAATTTTTTGCCATTCAATATCTATAAAAGTACAATTTTTGAAAAATAAAGAGGAAATCATGCCACTGTCGGATCTTTTTCATGAGGAATTTTTTTTCAACCCGGCTCCTTATGATCCGGAGCGGGATACGCTTCAGGTATTCTGTGCCTTCAAATCCTGTTTCAAACCCGGCTTCACAAGCCGTGGGGGTGAAAAGAAATACGCTATCTACTCTCTGAACATGAGCGGCTCCTATGAAACGCAGAGCGGGAAAATTATTTCTTCCCGGAGTTTTGTCTGGAGCCGTTCCCGTGCTTTTGTCGGAAAAAGTACCGTTCTGGGTGACGAAGATGTGAAGCGTAAAGTGCTCATGCTCCATCAGAATCCCATACATGAACTTTTGAGTTCCCAATTTCTCCCGTCTCCAAACGGAAGCCTTCCTCTTGCTGACATTGGAAGGGTCGAGTTGATTTATGATCTTATTTTTGAAGAACTGACTCAAAAAAGTGTTGACAATCCAAGACTTGCCGGACTGTTTGTACAACTGCTTCACGAAGTTATTTCACAGCAGCGTCAAAGTCCCTATTCGGCACCTGTGGAAAAAATACTTTCCTTCATTTCCCGCAATCTCGACGATACGGAATTGTCACGGACTCTGATTGCAGAACGGTGCGGCGTCAGTTTGAGGACTTTAGACCGCCTTTTTGCCAAAGAACTGAACAGTTCCGTCACCCGGTATATCATCAGCGCCCGTTTGAATAAGGTACACTCACTTCTTGCGCTTCCTGAACTTCAAATCAAGTCCATTGCCGCCCGCTGCGGTTTCAGTTCTGCTGCTTTTATGACATACAGTTTCAGGAAACGTTTCGGCATGACTCCGGCTGAATACAGAAAAGAGCTGCAGTTTCCCTCCGGAAAAGCTTGAAGACAAGAACTGCTGCGAGGGGCACCATATCCGCAAACAAAAAATCCGCAGGAGTCATAAACTCTTGCGGATAAATACTTGAATTGGTACACCCGACGGGATTCGAACCCATGGCCTTCTACTCCGGAGGCAGACGCTCTATCCAGCTGAGCTACGGGTGCAACCATGTTTGTGTTGTTAATATATCCCCCTTTGACTCGTTTTTCAAGTAAAAAAGAACAATTTGTTTGAAAAATTTGCCTTTCCGGTGTATATTTACTTCAGTGTGAGACTATGAGGAGCTCGGAATTATGGAACTTGACAGGATCTGGTGGGGATTGGGACTTGCCACCATTGCCGGATTGGCTACCGGCGCAGGCAGCTTGATCGCTCTCTTTGCTAAACATGCCAATAAGAAATTCCTTTCATGCGCCCTGGGACTTTCCGCAGGCGTCATGGTGTATATTTCTCTCTTTGAAATGTTGGGCGAAGCTCATTCAGCTTTAGGGAAAATATGGGGCGAACGATTGGGCAGTCTGGGAGGAACCGGCGCCTTTTTCGCCGGTATGCTTATTGCTATGCTTATCGACCGCCTTATCCCCGAAGCCGAAAACCCCCACGAAATTCAGGATGTGGATGATGAAGTCGAAAACACTCCCGGAACACCTTCCAAAAAACAACTGCTCCGGGGAGGACTCCTCTTTGCTATCGCTGTGACAATCCACAACTTCCCCGAAGGTATGGCAGCCTTTATTTCCGCTCAAGGCTCCACTGCGGCAGGACTTTCCATCGCCGCCGCCATCGCCATCCACAATATCCCCGAAGGGATCACCGTTTCAGTGCCCATATACAACGCTACCGGCAGCCGCACCAAGGCTTTTGTCTACTCCTTTTTGAGCGGTCTTGCTGAACCTCTGGGCGCACTGGTCGCTCTGGGACTCATGCAATTCTTCCTTTCTCCATTGCTGCTGCCTCTGATCTTTGCCGCCGTCGCAGGGATCATGGTCTTTCTCGCTTTCGATGAATTGCTGCCACTGGCAGAAAAATACGGTGAGCATCACTGGGCGATCGGAGGCGTTATCAGCGGTATGCTGATCATGGCTCTGACTCTGGCTTTGTGAATCTTTAATAAGGAGTATTCTATTATGGCTGATGAAAATTTACCGGCAATCGAAATCGTCGTTGACCGTCCTTCTCATGTCTACCGGACTGGCGAAAAGGCAAAATTCACCGTTACGACCCCTGAAAACGGTACAGAGGTGGAAGTGGTCTTTTCCATGGACGGCGAAGCAGAGATCCAACGCTGCAAGGTCGTTACTCCCTGTACTTTGAAGCAAACACTTTTATCCCCCGGTTTTCTGCAGTGCAAAGCCACGGCTCAAGGCATGTCCGAAGCTGTCGCCGGAGTCGCTTATGATCCGGGCGATATCCGCCCCTTTCTGCCGGAACCGGCTGATTTCCGCGAATTCTGGCAGAATGCACTGGTGAATCAGGAAAAGATCTCACCTGAATTCAAACAGGAGGAACTGACCGCTTTATCTGATGAAACTTTTCAGGTCTTCATGTTGGAGTGCAATACCGTCAACGACTGCAAATGTTATGCCTATTTGCGGCTTCCCCGCTCCGGCGGTCCCATGCCGCTTATGGTTTACTACGAAGGCGCCGGATTGGGCATGTGTCAGGAGCACTTCGTGCTTCACTGTCAGACTTGCGACAAGTATCTCCCCAAGAGGATCGCTCAGCTGAGTATCTTCACCCATCCCTACCGTCCCCCTGTTACCCGGGCGGAACATGAGGTGGTGCACAAGGAATTTATCAGCTCCATCGGCGGTTCCTATTGGGATATCGGTCTTGACAAAGGACCTGAACACACCTTCTTCTACCGGGGCATCCTCGGCGCCGTGCGTATGATCGGTCATGTGACCGCCATGCCTGAGATCAACAAAGAGCGTATTGCCTATCTGGGCGCCAGTCAGGGGGGCGGTTTCGGCGTCTTTCTCACGGCGCTCTGTCCCCAGATCAGAAGCGCCTTCTGCGGCGTTCCTGCCTTCTGTGACTGCGGCGGATTCCTTGCCGGACGCCATCCCACTACCTCAAAAGATCTGGAGTTCCGCAAACATTATGACGTTATGCGTTACTTTGATCCAGCCAACTTTGCTTCCATGATCAAAGTTCCTGTATACATGACTTGCGGATTCATTGACACCACCTGTCAGCCCTCTGCGATCTACGCTGCCTACAATGAATTGCAGGGCAATAAACTGATGTTCCACAAAACACTTCACGGACACGGCGGCGGACCTGAGGAGTATGTTCCTTTGTCATGGTTCTGGACCGCCTGCCATCTGGGGTTGTGTGCTGAATAATTTTTCAAACCGAGGTAATTTCAAAAGTCATTCAAAAAATGGCAAAGATGTCATTCGCAAAGAGCTGTAAAGGGTAGTTTGCACCTGCTACCTGCAAGGTAACAGCCGAAAACGCTCCCTTTATCAGATCGAAGCGAGGACGCTTTGACAATTTTGAGGAGTTTTGAAATTGCCTCAACCCAAAGGTAAAATAAAAAAATGAATCTTCCAAATTGTTTTGATCCCGCACTGATCACCGTCGATCTTCAGGAACGTCTGGTACCTTCGGTGTACAATCCTGATGAAGTCGTCAGCAGAGCCACGGTTCTGCTCAAAGGTGCCGCCGAACTGGGAGTGCCTGTCATTGCTACGGAACAGTATCCCAAGGGACTTGGCAATACGATCCCTGCCATTGCAGAACTTTTTGTTCCCGAAAAGACAGTGGTCGTTGCCAAAACCTCTTTTTCAGTCTTCGGCGAAGAAAAGTTCCGGGAAGAGCTTGCAAACTTGAGTCCCCACACGCTGATTTTCTGCGGCATTGAGACCCACGTCTGTGTGCTGCACAGCGTTTTCAATGCTCTTGAAGCAGGATATCCCGTCATTATCGCCGCCGATGCGGTCAGTTCACGCAAGGAGTCCGAAAAACTTCTTGCCCTTGAGACTGCCCGTCAGGCAGGCGCCTGGCTGCTCAGCACTGAATCCATTCTTTTCATGTTGCTGAAAAACAGTTTGCATCCCTCCTTCAAGGCCGTGTCAAAGCTCATCAAGTAAGGATCCGGCTCTTTTGACAGCACCTGCTCCGGGAAGTCCCGGAGCTTTTTTTTGTCCCTGAAAAACACCTTGAAGAAAATGCTCAAAGGAGATTTTACAGTATTCTTCTTTTGCTACTTGAAAAATTTACAGAACACTGTATCTTGAATATCGGGTAGTCCAAGAGAGGAGGACAATATTTATGAATGGACATATCAACGGTTGGGCAGTCATTTCCAGGCATCTGCTCCTGAGAGACAAGAATCAGAGCGATCTGGCAAGACTGCTGCATATATCGCCGGCGGCGATCACGCAAATCAAAAACGGGCAGTTCCGGCTCAATCCGAAACAGCTGCATGCCATCCCCGGATATCTGGAGTTCAGTCAGGCTGCGTGCGATGAATTTTTTTCAGAGGTCTTCAATGCCCGTATGCAGTTCTGCCACGGCGAACAACTGCAGGGAACCGAAAATCTCAACTGCAGCGTCAAGGTGGAACGCAGGAATTGCTCCCGCAAGATACCGGTCGCACATATCAGCGCCCTGAACAACTTTGTTCCCGCTCTGGAATCCATAGGGGACTACATGCGGCGCGTGACTGTTGAACGCCACGCCTGCTCCTGCCGTTCCGGCAGTGTGGCACTGAAGGTGGAAGGCGAAATCACCGGCACTCCGGATCCGGCATTGCTGATCGTCAACGGCGAAACTTATCCGGTTCCCGGCGAACCGGCGCTGGCGGCGTGGAATGATGGGACTTTTTCCGTGGGGACCTTCAACTCTGACGGCAGAGAACGCAAGGTCATGCCTTTCGGCAACTCCGGCAAAAAAGAAAAGAAGGCGGACACGTTGAGATGGATCTATCCCGTAGTCCGGCAGGAAATCATTAACAATTAACAAGAAGGAGGGCCGGCCTTCCGAAAAGATCCCTGCAGGAAACTGCGGGGATTTTTTTATGACGCTGTTCCCGGCAAAGGAGGGTAAAAACGGTTAAGGAAGTCGGGACGGGGAAAGTAACAGATCCTTTTTTATTGCTCAATGGAACTGACAAGACCTTTCAAATAAAAGGTCTCAGGGACAGAAAGCAAAGTGGGATGATCCGGGGATTGCTCCAGATGACCGATGATCTTCGCCTCCACTCCCGCCTCAAGAGCGGCTGAGGCGGTGATTTTCTGGAAAAGATCCGCCGTCATAAGCCCGGAACAGGAAAAGTTGAAAAGGGTCCCGCCCGGTTTCAGAAGCTTGAACCCGTGACGTGCCAGATCCTGATATGCCCGGGCTCCCGACATGAGAGCCCGCTGGGAGTCCACCAGTTTCGGGGGATCAAGGATCACCAGATCAAATTTGCGGTTTTCTCTATCCAGTTCCCGCAGCAGTGTAAAAACATCTCCGCAGCGGTTTTCCCATGAATCCTGTGTAAAACCGTTAAGTTCCATGTTGCGTTCAAGCTGTTTCAAAGCGGGAGCAGAGGAATCCATGTTGAGGACATGGGTGGCACCGGATCTCAATGCGGCAACGGCAAAGGCGCCGGTGTAACTGAAACAGTTGAGGATCTCAGCTCCGGCGCTGAAACGGCGCAAAGCGGTGCGGGCTGTGCGCAAGTCGAAGTAAAAACCTGTTTTCTGTCCTTTTCTTCCGTCAACAGCAAAGAGCATATCTTCTTCTTTGACAATGAGTTCTTCAGGGAGCTCCGCACCTTTCACCACACCGGCACGTCCGGGAAGCTGTTCTTTGCGGCGGACCGATACATCAGAACGCTCATGGATCCCCAGAGGACGGCATATCTCCCAGAGAGCGTTGACAATGTACTCCCGGTTGAATTCCGCTCCGGCAGTCAAAAGCTGCAGTATGAGAAAATCCCCGAAACGGTCGACGATGACACCGGGCAGCCGGTCCGCTTCGGAAAAGATGAGGCGGTACCCGCCGCCGGGGACACAAAAGCCCAATTTTTTGCGCAGTGCAAGAGCGGCTGAGACACGGTGGTTGAAAAAGGTTTGATCTATCTTTTCATTCCCGTCAAAGGACCACACTTTACCGGTGATCTGTGAAGCAGGTGAGTACCCCGCCCAGGCAAGAAATTTACCATCATGAGCTGTGACCATGACAGTCTCTCCGGGAAGAGGAGCTCCTTCAATACGCTCCACTGCTCCTGAAAAGATCCAGGGGTGGCGGCGGAGCAAAGATTTTTCCCTCCCCCGGTTCAAGATGATTTTTTTCATTTATTTCAAAGTCTTGATTTCATCAATAAAAGCGTCAACGTCTGCAAATTTCCGGTAAACTGAAGCAAAACGGACGTATGCCACCTGATCCAGTTCCCGGAGCAGAGCCATAACTCTTTTACCTATCTCAGCACTTGAGACCTCTTTTTCAAAGTCTCTTAAAAGTGAATTTGTAACTTTGCGGACCAGCTCTTCGATCTGATCCTGAGTGAGACGGCGGTAACAGGCGTGAGCAAGCCCGGCGCGGAGTTTGACGGGGCTGAACTCTTCTCTGCCCCCCGTCCTTTTGATGACTGTCAATTCATCGGGGACTATGGATTCAATGGTGGTGAATCTGCCGCCGCACTCCTGACATTCACGTCTCCGGCGAACAACAGGTTCCTCTTTGCTGCCGCGGGAATCAACGACCTTGTCGTTATCGGCACCGCATCTGGGACAACGCATAAATTTCTCTCAATCCTGTTCCAAAAGCATATACCCCACTTCGGAAAGAGGACGGATCACGACCCCTGAACAGTTCATGTTCCGACTGGAGTTTATAAAATATCCCAGTGATTTGACCAGATCGTTCCAATCCCGGCGGCGAAGCGCCCCCGAGCGGACCGAAGTATGGTCAGCCACCGGAATGACTGCCAGCATATTTTCACCATCTTTCATAAAGGAAACGCTCTTCAAAAGCATGGAGGGCACATTACCGGAGCATTGCAGCATGACCTTGCCGACAGCTGCAAAATCTTTCACGCTTCCTCTGGAAAGTTTACCTTCTTTTTTCCAGAGGGGATAATAATCGGGCAATTCCACAGAGAGAGGAAGGGTCCCCAGTTTTTTCTTCATCTGCTGCAGCTGTTTCATGGAAAGTTCAACAAGCTTGTCATTGTCAAAATCTTTCCCGAAAGCATGATCGCTCCAGATGTAGTGGAGCCCGGGGATCTCAGCGGCACCGTTGGCGTAGGTGAAAAGATGGGGTTCAAAGCGGACAGTGACTCCTGCCAGTTTGGCTTTTTCAGGAAGATCCTCATTGAAGTCGACGATCTCTTCTGCCAGCTCCGGCAGCTGACGGAACTGGGGCAACAGGCAACGGATCAGAGCATTCCCGCGGTAACGTTTCCTGAAGTCCCCCTGCCGGATCGCCAGCTCCACAGGGATCCCCGCAGACGCAGCTGAAGTGACAAGACAGGCGAGATCTTCTGAAAGCTCCGTTTCTGAAGAGATGTAACAGTAGATACGGTTGAATCCCAATTTTTTCACAAGGGAGATGATCTGCGAATCAGGCATGGGGGTATTGCGGTAGGCATTGAGCCTGATCCCCACGCCCCTGATTTTCAGAGAAGCCGTGACTTTTTTCAGCGCAGCGGCACGGCGTTCAATGACCTTTTTCTGAGCCTGACTGACAGGGAACACGGCAGGTTCCTGTTCACGGGCAGGCGTGGAATTGCATCCGGTGACAGCTCCGGCACAGAAAAATGCACAAAGAGCACAAATTGTTGCAGAGTATTGTTTTTTCATAGTTGTATAATATACCACACACAGGTTGTTTTTTCAAGCATCAAGTTCGTTTGAGTTGTCACAAATCATCATGAAATATGTCGATCATGCACCATCCCAGAATAAAATCGGCTATCTCGCCCGGATTGATCCCTATGCGAAATCCGGCTCCGAAAGCGCAAACAATGTGTATGTCAGAGTAAATGCTCCAACTGATCCGCCCGTAATTTTCCAACTTCCGGGGACCGCCGTATTCAGCGCCTTCCCAGTTGATATTCAACCCCTTCAGGAACTCCCGGCGGGAAATACGTTGTTTTTCCGGTGTATTCATGCAGTATTCACTCCATGCTCTCTCCTTGGCAAATTTGCTTTTCTGTGAACATCTGTTGCACCAGATCTTGGATACCCCTGCCGGATCGCGCAGAAAAAAAGGAATCAATATGGAGCCGCCGCAATAAGCCTTTCCACGCCGGGCGGCGTTTTCGTTGGGATAAAATATTTCCGCATTGACACAGGGCAGCGGTACACCGAAGTTTCCTTCGGAAATGTGGAAATTGCTGCTGTGGGAGGCGCTTTTGATCACTTCGCCGCCCATGATCCCCAGAAAAGGGGCATAGTTGTAAAAAGAATCTGACTGGATTCCGAAAAGAAAGAGCTTTACGCCGAAACCGCAGCCTACGGTCAGGGTGATTGTATCTCCGGCATCGTCCAGGCGGTTTTTCCAGTAATCACTTCCTGTAGAACAACCGGCAAACAGGAGAAAGAGAACAAAAACTCCAGAGATAAAAAATTTACCTGCCATAACTGCTGAAGACTCCTTAAGATCAAGCACTGCGATGTGTTAATATAGCGCCTGTACAAAGATTTTTCAAGGGCGGAAAGGGAAACTCTCTTTTACTTGCAAAATAGTGCTTGCAGGTGTATATTGTATAAATGGAGTTTAAACTGAGGCAATTTCAATTTCAAAAAGGGTTAGAATCATGTCGACACAGATCATAGACGGCAAAGCAGTGGCAGCTCAGGTGACTGCCGGAGTCAAAGCACGGGTCGAAGCATTGAAAGCAAAAGGTATCACTGTCGGTCTGGCGGTGATCCTTGCCGGGGAAGATCCGGCTTCACAGGTCTATGTGCGCAATAAAATCAAAAAATGCGCCGAATTGGGGATCGACTCCCGCCGTATCGATTTGCCTGCTGACGTGACCATGGAAACCATGCTTGCTACCATTGATGAACTCAATCACGATCCTGCCATTCACGGTATCCTCGTTCAGTTTCCCCCTCCGAAACAGCTGGATCAGGAGCAGATCATCGACGCTATTTCCCCCGATAAAGATGTGGACTGCTTCTGCGACCGCAATGTGGGCAGGATCCTTGAAGGGCGTATCGATGGATTTCTCCCCTGTACTCCTGCAGGTGTCATGGAGCTGCTCAAAGCTGCCGGTATCGATCCCTCAGGCAAACACGCAGTGGTGGTGGGACGCTCCAACATCGTGGGCAAACCCCTTGCCGCTTTGCTGATGCAGAAGAACAAGGGCGCCAACGCAACTGTTACCGTGGTCCACTCCGGGACTCCCGATCTGGGGCGCTTCACCCGTGATGCTGACATTCTCATCGCCGCCATAGGCAAACCCTGTTTCATCACAGGCGATATGATCAAACCCGGTGCCGCAGTCATTGACGTGGGTATCAACCGCATTACCGGCAGCGATGGAAAAAGCAAACTGGCGGGAGATGTTGATTTTGACTCAGCCGTTGAAGTGGCGGGCGCCATCACTCCTGTTCCCGGCGGTGTCGGCCCCATGACTATCGCCATGCTTATGGATAACGCTGTCCGTGCAGCAGAAAAGGCTTCTGCCAATGCGTAAACTCTTCTGCCTTTTGCTGATTTGTACGGCAGCTTTCTTTGAAGGCTGTGAACGTAAAGTTCCCGCCGCCCCGGCGGCACTGCCGGAAGTCAGAGGGGTGAAGCTCAGAAATTTGCCTTTCACGCCCTCACAGCTGGTTATCGCCGAGGTAAAACCCATGGACGAGGTCAATCTCGTAGCACGGGTGGAGGGGTTCTTGCGCAAACGCCACTTCAAAGAGGGGGCACGGGTCAAAAAAGGTCAGCTCCTTTTTGAGATCGAACCCGAACTCTATCAGGCAAAAGTCAAAGCAGCTCAGGCTAAACTGACCAAAGCACGGGTCGCAAGCAAAAATGCCGATACAGATTACAAACGGCAGCGCCAACTGCTGAGTACCAAGGCGGTGAGCGAAAGGAGCTTTGACAGGGTGGAGGCTGCGAAACTTGAGTCCGATGCCGATGTAAAAAACGCTGAAGCTGAACTTGAGATCGCCAGACAGAATCTTTCTTACACCCGGATCACCGCTCCCTTCGACGGAGTGGTCGGTTTGAGCAATTTCAGCGACGGCAATCTGGTCAATGCCAATTCCGGAACTCTGGCAACGGTGGTAAAAAACGATGTGATGCGGGTGGAGTTCGTCGTCTCTGAACTTCAGCTCCTCAATCTGCTCCACCGCCGGAAAAATGCCGCCCGGGATTTCAAATTTGAACTGATCACACAGGACGGCAAAGTCTATCCTCACCCCGGAAAGATCTCCTTCTGGGACAACAAAGTCAACACCAGTACCGGTACTTTCCGCATCCAGGCGGAGTTCCCCAATACCAACGGCGCTTTGACTGCGGGTATGTTCGGCAGAGTCCGCATGACCTCTCTCAAAGCGCAGCAGGCTCTCATCGTTCCGGAAGAGGCGCTCATGGTCGATCAGGCGGGAGAGTACCTCTACACTGTTTCTGCTGACGGCACTGTTTCCCGGCGCAATGTAAAAATCGCTTACCGGGAAAAAGGATTTGCCGCTGTCAAAAGCGGCGTAAAATCCGGCATGATCGTTATTGATTCCGGCGTTCAGCATGTCCGTCCCGGCGGAAAATGCAAAGTTCAGCTTCATGAACCGGCATTCAAAAACTCTGCTGTCAAAACTGTCACCCCCGGAAAAAAGAACAAATGATCAGCGGCTTTTTTATTGACAGACCACGTTTTGCCTTTGTCATTTCCATCGTTATGACTCTGGCAGGAGTTGTGGCTCTTTTCACTCTTCCTGTGGCACAGTACCCCAATATCACCCCGGGACAGGTTTCCATTACAACCACCTATCCCGGAGCCGATGCCAAAAGTGTGCAGGAAACTGTGATCCAACCCATTGAGACCCAGGTCAACGGTGTCAAAAAACTCCTCTATGTCACCAGTACCGCCACAGATACCGGTGCCGCCACCATCAACGCCGTTTTTGATATCGGTACCGACGGCGATGCCAACACTGTCAACACTCAGAACCGGGTCAACTGGGCAAACGCCCAGCTGCCGGAAGAGGTCAAACGGCAGAGCGTGATCGTCAAAGAAAAGTCACCTTCCATGCTGATGGTCATTGCGGTCTACTCTCCGGACGGAAGTTATGATTCGCTTTTTCTCAACAACTTCGCCTCTATCAATCTGAAAGATGAACTCGCCCGTATCAACGGTGTCGGTTCAGTAGATCTGCTCTGCAGTCTGACATATTCCATGCGTATCTGGCTCGATCCCGACCGCATGGCGGCTTTGAACATTACTGTCGATGAGGTAAAAAGTGCTCTTCAAGCGCAAAATGTTCAGGTTTCTGCCGGAGCATTGGGAGATGCTCCCGGTGCCTCAAAGGAAAAATTCCGTTACACGGTACAGACTCAGGGACGTTTTTCCGAACCTGAATCCTTCGGTGCCATCATTATCCGCTCCACAGAAAAAGGGGAGCAGGTCAAACTCAGGGACATTGCCCGGATCGAACTCGGAGCGGAAAATTATGCTTCATCCAGTTCATACAACGGCAGACCCGCAGCTCTTCTTGCAGTCTATCAGCTGCCGGCGGCAAACGGTATCGCCATTGCCGGAGCATGCCGGCAAAAACTGGCTGATTTGAAAGCCTTCTTCCCCCAGGGAGTCGATTATGCTGTTTCTTATGATATGACCTCATTTATTCTTGCCTCCATTGATGAGGTGAAAACGACTTTGATCGAAGCTGTGCTGCTGGTCATCCTCATCACCTGGCTCTTTCTGCAGAACTGGCGTGCCACATTGGTGCCTACTGTGGCGATCCCTGTGTCGCTGGTAGGTACTTTTGCTGTTATGTCAGTTATCGGTTACTCAATCAATCTCATTACCCTTTTCGGATTGATCCTTGCTATCGGCGTGGTGGTTGATGATGCCATTGTGGTGGTGGAAAATGTGAGCCGTCTCATAGAGGAAGAGGGAATGGAGCCCCGGGAGGCGGTCTGGAGATCCATGGAAGAGGTCACGGGACCTGTCATTGCCACCACGGCAGTGCTTCTTGCCATGTTTGTGCCCATCTGTTTTCTTCCCGGTATCACAGGTGTGATCTTCCGCCAGTTCGGCGTGACCATCTCTGTTGCAGTGGCAATTTCAAGTATAAACGCTCTCACTCTGAGCCCTGCCCTCTGCGCCATGCTGATGAAAAAGGGGGCAACGGGGGGCAGTAATTTTTTCCTTTTCCGCTGGTTCAACAGCTTTTTTGACTGGCTGACAGAGAAATACGGAAAGGCCGCGGATTTCTTCATCCGCCATTTGACCGCATTGATGGTGGTGCTGGCGCTTCTCATCTGGGGATGTTGGAGATTTTACGGTGTGCTGCCTTCAGGATTCATCCCTGAAGAGGATCAGGGGTCTTTGTTTGTCAGCATCCAGTTGCCTGAAGCATCTTCTCTTGAACGTACTTCTGCCATTGTCAAACGCCTCGATGAAAAGATCCGGCAGATCCCCGGTGTTGCTGACACCATGAGCGTTCCCGGATTCAGTATCCTGACCACCTCACAGGCTTCCAATAACGCCTTTATCCTCGTTTCTCTCAAGGATTGGAGTGAACGTCAGGCGCCGGGGCTTTCACAAAATGAGATACGCGCAAAACTTCAGGCTCTTGCCCGGAAAGAACCCGGCGCCATCATCATGGCATTCGGCACGCCTGCCATTCCCGGCATCGGCAGCACGGGGGGATTTTCCTTTGTGATCGAAGACACCACAGGGACCTATCCGGCACGGCTTCAGGCCGCGGTTGACAAGGTGTGTGCCGCTGCCCGGAAATCTCCCGCC
This sequence comes from Lentisphaeria bacterium, assembly GCA_017457065.1. GTDB lineage: Bacteria > Verrucomicrobiota > Lentisphaeria > Victivallales > Victivallaceae > UBA1784. The sequence continues at coordinate 7,950 of JAFTIE010000067.1, read as the reverse complement.
ATCGGCGGTGCTGTTTCCTCGTTCCGTGCCGCAACGCCTCAGGTATATCTTGAGATCGACCGCGAAAAGGCAATGAAGCTCGGGGTAAGCATTTCAAGTATCAACACCACGCTGCAGGCTTTGACCGGCAGTACATACGTCAATGATATCAATAAGTTCGGCAAGGTTTACAAAGTGATGCTTCAGGGGGACTCCATCTACCGTGAAACCCCGGATCAGCTGTTGAGTTTCCGTGTGCGGAACAGCCGGGGAGAGATGGTGCCTCTTTCCACCCTTGCCAGGATCGAACGCCGTTTTGCGCCCCAGTACCTCAACCGTTTCAACCTTTACGCCAGTGCCACCATCAGCGGAGCACCTGCTCCCGGATACAGCTCAGGTGAGGCGATGAAGGCCATGGAAGAGATCGCCAGAGAAAATCTTCCTCCCGGCATGAAATTTGATTGGGCAGATATGTCCTATCAGGAAAAAGTGGCAGGTGCCCCTGTCAAAGTGTGGAAACTGGAGATCCCCATTATGGCGGTGATCATTGTGCTGGCGCTGCTTTTCATGTACCTCTTCCTGGTGGCGCAGTATGAAAGCTGGATGATCCCCGCAGCAGTGATCCTTTCGGTGCCGGTGGCGTTTTTCGGTTCGCTCTTTTTCCTCTGGACAGGTCAGGTGGAAAACAACCTCTATACCCAGGTCGGATTTATTCTGCTTTTCGGCATCGCCTGTAAAACGGCGATCCTGATCGTTGAATTTGCCAAAGTGCAGCACGAAGGCGGCAAGTCCATCACTGAGGCAGCATTGTTCGCCGCCAAGCTCCGGTTCCGTGCTGTGCTGATGACTGCCCTTTCCTTTGTGCTGGGCGTGCTGCCGCTGGTCCAGGCGACCGGTGCGGGTGCCGCCAGCCGGGTTTCTCTCGGAACTGCTGTTTTCGGCGGTATGCTGGTGGCAGCGGTGGGGGGTACTTTGCTGATTCCGGCTTTTTATACAGCTGTCCAGAAACTTATTGAAAGCTGTTCAGGAAGGAAGGGCGGAAAATGATCCTTCATATCTGCTGTGCTCCCTGCGGCGGGGGCTGTGTTGAGCGTCTGAAAGAAAACGGGGAAGAAACGGTGCTTTTCTACTCCAATTCAAACCTCAATTCTCAAGAGGAGTTTGAACGCCGCCTTGCCTGTGTCAGACAGCTTGCAGAAGCTCAGCAGATCAAACTGGCAGTCGATCCCTACGACCACGAAAGCTGGCTCCGTGCTGTGGAAGGGTACGAAAATGAGCCGGAACAGGGAGAACGCTGCCGGCGCTGTTTCAACTTCTCTCTGAGCCGGACGGCGCTTTTTGCAGAAGGAGAAAATTTCTGCACAACTCTGACCGTAAGTCCCCGCAAACGGTCAAAGGTGATTTTTGAAATCGGTTCGGAGTGGAACAACTTTGTTCCCGAAGACTTTAAAAAACGTGACGGATACCGGCGCAGCTGTGAAATCGCACGGCAGAGCGGGTTCTACCGCCAAAATTATTGCGGCTGTGAATTCAGCCTGAGAGATAGTGGAGGAAATGATGCAAACGATTTATCTTGACAATAACGCAACAACGGCTGTCAGACCGGAAGTGCTGGAAAAGATGCTTCCCTTTTTCTGTCAGCGTTACGGCAATCCTTCGAGTATCCACACCTTCGGCGGCAGCGTCGGCGTGGAGATCGAAGAAGCACGGCGGCAGTGTGCAGAACTTCTGGGTGCCCGGTTCAGGGATAAGGATAATTGCGCCAGCGAGATCATTTTTACCAGTTGCGGCACCGAAAGTGACAACAGCGCCATCAACGCCGCTCTCCGGGCGCGCCCGGGCAGAAAAAAGGTGGTCACCAGTGTGGTGGAGCATCCCGCCATACTTCACTACTGTGATGAACTGACCCGCAGAGGGATCGAAGTGGTGAAAGTCCCTGTGGATGAGCGGGGCAAACTGGATATGGAGTTCCTTGAGAAAAGTGTTGACGAAAACACCGCCCTTGTGACGTTGATGTGGGCGAACAACGAAACCGGTACCATTTTCCCCATTGCAGAAGCAGTGAAGATCGCCCACCGTGCCGGTGCCCTTTGCCATTCAGATGCCGTTCAGGCAGCAGGCAAAGAGTTCATCGACGTGGATGCCCTTGATATCGACTTTCTCAGTGTTTCCGGGCACAAACTCCATGCTCCCAAAGGTGTCGGCATCCTTTTTGCCCGCAGAACCATTCCCTTTGAACCCTTCATCTGGGGCGGTCATCAGGAACGTATGCGCCGGGGGGGGACCGAAAATGCCGCTTCCATCATCGGATTGGGCGAAGCCTGCCGGTTGGCAAGGGTGGAACGGGAGGAGTGCCAGCTCAAGATCGCAGCTCTCAGAGACCGTCTTGAAGCTCAGATCAAAGAGAAGATCCCCTGCATCCGCATCAACGGTGACACCGAACATCGCCTGTGCAACACAAGTTCCGTAAGTTTTGAATACATCGAAGGGGAGTCGATCCTCATGCTCCTTGATATGAACGGCATCTGTGCTTCAAGCGGTTCTGCCTGTACGACCGGAAGTCTTGAGCCTTCTCATGTACTCCGGGCGATGAATGTACCCTATACTGCCGCTCACGGAACGATCCGTTTCAGTCTCTCTGCTGCCAATACTGCAGAAGAGATCGACTTTACTGTCAACTGTCTGGTCCCTGTGATTGAACGGCTCCGCCAGATCTCACCTTACTGGAAAGAAAACAAATGAACAAGAAAATGAAAGATGCCGAATTGAAATTCCCCCGGGATTGGGAATACCGTATCATAATCGCTGAGGCCGCAAGACCCATTGCCGAAGAGCAGATCGCAGAGATCCTCATGGGGCGGGAAGTCGCTGTTTCCACCGGAGAAAGTTCCCGGAGCGGCGCTTATGGCACCATCGTTGTCCGGCTCAGAGTGCAGTCAAGATCAGACATGGAAGGCCTGGGAGGAAAACTCTCCAAAGTTACGGGAGTTAAATTTTTACTTTGATTTTTGCAAAATAAATTGGATTTTGATTTGCAATTTCAGTGATTTGGTGATAAAGTTAGTATGTGACATCATATTTTGCAAATTATTTTATGAAATTTGAAGGATAATTGAGACATGAAGGCCATCAACATCGTATTGAGTATCTTGATTTTTCTGCTTTCGGCAGTTGCTGCGACTTTTTCCTATTTTCTTTTTGAAAAGCGGAGCCAGTTCGTTACCGGTTGGAAAAAGATGGCGACTGTGATCAATCAAAGTGCCCTGAAACTTGATGAAGGAAGCGGAACAAAGGTCGCTTCAGAGCTGACAGTATCGGCACTTGCCCATGAAAACTATGCAAAGCTGGACTCCCTCACCGGTAAACTTCCTGCTCAGGCAGCCAGTATCATCACTGAAAGAAACTACCTTGCATACGCTCTGGTTCAGGTCAACAGCCGTGTCGGCAATCAGAACAGCAAGATCAACGCAGTTGCTCTGCAGGGGGTCGATACCTATAAGAACAATGCCGACTCTGTCGTCCGCGGTGTCAGTACCGTCATCAACAACCGCAACAGAACATTTGCCAATTTGCAGCAGGTTGCCAGGAACAGTTTCGGTGTACAGATCGACAGAAATCAGCTCATCAACGGCGATGCCCGTGCAATGGCTCCCCTGAGCCAGAAACTGAATCAGGTGCAGACCAGGATCAATAACTACGACAGATTTATTGCCAGACTTTGCAGTAATTTCAGAGCGCCCTTCAAAAGAGACCAGCCTGATTCCAATATGCAGGCTCTCGACAAAGCTGTCAGAGCTCATGTAGCAGACTACAACAAAAGAGGTCAGGAAATCAGAAAGCTCAGTATCCAGAAGGCAAATCTGGAACGGACCCAGAAGAGACTTGAAGGAACCATTGCCAATCAGAAAAAGATGATCGCTGACCGGGACGGACAGATCACCAGTTTCCAGCGGGCATTCGGTCTTGCCGTCTCACGGACAGACACCACTCCCTGGAGCGCAGGCTCTGTGGAAGCCCGCAAAGCATTCACCGCCAAGGTGGTTTCAGTCAACAACAAGTATGGTTATTTCGCCATTGATGCCGGTAAATACAGTGTTGTCCAGCAGCCTATCGGCAATCATGTCATCGAAGTCAATCCCAATATCGAACCTTATCTTGCCATGAACGTCTGCCGCCGCAACGGCGACAAGAACGAGTTTATCGCCAGAGTCCAAATCTCTCAAGTCGGTGAAACAACCTCTGTCGCCAATATTCCTATCGATGCAAAGCCCATCCAGGTAGGCGATATTGTGACAGTCGCTCTTGACGATCCGACTTCTCCTGCAGCAGCACCTGCCGGAAAAAGCGCTAAACGTTGAAAGTTAACCGGAGAAGTTTCTCATGTTCAATTCAAAGTTTTTCACTGCAGTTATCGTGCTGACATTTCTTGCATTGGGTGCAACTGTGGCTTTCCAGTCACTTGAAATGCAGGAGTACAATCTGTTCAATACTCTGCAGCAGCGTTTTTTCCCATCCAAATGAGCTGTTCAATAACGGCAGCGTGAGAAAATGAAGTACCGCACAGATCGGGTCAAAAAGGGGCATACAGGCATCGCAGTGATGCTGTTGCTCCTTTTTTTATTTGCTGCCGGATGTACCGAATATGAACGGGCAGGATACAGTGCCATCCCGCAGAATTCTCCTGCGGCATGGGAACTTGCCCCCTATGGTGATTTGAGGAATTGATATTTCCGTTTGAGAAAGCGGAGTCTTTTTATTAAGGAGAAACAGTTATGGTTATCACTACCCCCCGTATCGGTATCAGACCGACCATTGACGGCAGACGCAAAGGCGTCCGTGAATCCCTTGAAGTCCAGACCATGAATATGGCAAAGGCTGCCGCTGAGCTCCTTACCGCCAATCTGCGTTATCCTGACGGCCGCCCCGTGGAGTGCGTCATCGCCGACACCACCATCGGCGGTGTGCAGGAGGCAGCCGCCTGTCAGAAAAAGTTTGCTGAATGCGGCGTTACGGCAACTCTGACCGTTACCCCCTGCTGGTGCTACGGTTCCGAAACCATGGATATGGATCCCCTGACCCAGAAGGCTGTTTGGGGATTCAACGGCACAGAGCGCCCCGGCGCCGTCTATCTTGCCGCCGTTCTTGCCGCTCACGCCCAAAAAGGGGTGCCTGCCTTCGGTATCTACGGACGTGAAGTCCAGGATGCCACCGACACTTCCATCCCTGCGGATGTGGCAGAAAAGCTTCTCGCTTTCGGACGTGCCGCCGTTGCCGCCGGATGGATGCGGGGCAAATCCTACCTTTCAGTGGGCAGCGTCGCCATGGGTATTGCCGGTTCCATCGTCAACCCCGAACTTTTTGAAGATTACTTCAACATGCGCTGTGAGTCTGTGGACAGCTCCGAGATCATCCGCCGCATGGAGGAAGGCATCTATGACAAGGAAGAGTTTGAGAAAGCTCTTGCCTGGGTCAAAGCCAACTGCAAAGAAGGTGCCGACAACAATCCGGAAAAGATCCGTCACAGCCGCCAACAGCTTGACGGAGAGTGGGAGTTCGTTGTCAAGATGGCAATGATCGTCCGCGATCTTATGCAGGGCAATCCCCGCCTTGCTGAAATGGGATTCCGTGAAGAGGGCGACGGACACAACGCCGTTGCCGGTGGATTCCAGGGGCAGCGCCAGTGGACCGATCATTTCCCCAACGGCGACTTTACCGAAGCCATGCTCTGCAGCTCCTTTGACTGGAACGGTATCCGTGAACCCATGGTGGTCGCCACTGAAAACGATGCTCTCAACGGCATCATGATGCTTTTCGGACACCTGCTCACCGGTACCGCCTCCGGCTTCTCTGATGTCCGTACCTTCTGGAGCAAGGAGTCTGTCAAACGTATCACCGGCTATGATCTGCCTGTTCCCGGTCTGATCCATCTGCTGAACTCCGGTGCCACTACACTGGACGCCACAGGTTTGTGTACCCGTGACGGCAAGCCTGTCATGAAACCCTTCTGGGAGATCTCTGAGGAAGAAGCAAAGAAATGTCTTGATGCCACCCAGTGGCGTCCTGCCGGTGTGGAGTATTTCCGCGGCGGCGGTTTCTCCTCCAACTTCATCAGCAAAGGCGGTATGCCCATCACTTTGAGCCGCATGAACCTCATCAAGGGACTGGGGCCTGTTATTCAGATCGCAGAAGGTTACACCTGTGAACTCCCCGCTGAGGTCCACGATGTTCTCAACAAGCGTACTGATCCCACTTGGCCCACCACCTGGTTTGTGCCCAATCTGACCGGCAAAGGTCCCTTCACTGACGTGTACAGCGTCATGGCAAACTGGGGCGCCAACCACGGAGCCTTCAACTACGGACACATCGGTGCTGACCTCATCACTCTTGCCTCCATGCTCCGTATCCCTGTGTGCATGCACAACGTGCCCGAAGAAAAGATCTACCGGCCTGCCGCCTGGAACGCCTTCGGGATGGACAAAGAGGGTGCCGACTACCGTGCCTGCGCCAACTTCGGACCTCTCTACCGCTGATCTTCACTTTGTTGACAGCTGCGCTGCTTTCTCCGTAAAGGGGAAGGCAGCTTTTTTTTACTTTGTTGGCATTGAAACTTTTGAACGGTGAGGGCAGAGGAGTCATTTCCGGCAGTTCGCAAAACCTTTTCTTAAAACACATTTGACATTGTATGGTACAAAGTGGTATACTATGTTCCAAAGATGAAAATATTATGAACATCGGGTCAAAAAAAGAGCGTCTTTACGCTGAATTGAAGGTGGGGATCCTGGAAGGAAAGTTCAGTAAAAAATTCCCTCCTGAGCCTGAGTTTGCCCGGAAACTCAAGGTCAGCCGCAATACACTGCGGAGCGTTTACGCCCTCCTTGAAGCAGACGGGCTCATCGTACGCCACTCCGGGAATGGAACTTTGCCATGCCGCAGGGATGCCGATGTCAGAAAGAATGTTCTTTTCGTTTATACGATCTACCCTAAACATTTTACTGTTGACTTTATCACCCCTTCCATTTTGCAGGGAGTGGAAAAAGCACTCCCCCCTGAGTGGGGACTTGAAAGCTGTCCTGTTTCCCATCTGAAGGAACTGCCTGTGGAAAAAGCCCTTCAGATACTTAAAGCCCGGAATATCTGCGGCATCGTATTGCAGGACTCCCACTTCATCGGCAATGAAGCAATACTTCAAATCATCCGCCAATCAGGTATCCCCGCAGTGATTTGTTACTGTCATGCGGAAGACTTTGAGACTACCAAGATGCCGGTAGTTGCCAAATCCATCAAACAGGCGTGGCTGGCGGGACTCGATTTTCTCCGGGACTCAGGACATGAAAAAGTGGTCACTCTCAATTCAGAATCAGAAAAAATAAGAGAGCATTTCTCTCTTGAGGAATACCTTGCCGCACAAAAACAAAGAGGACTTTCCCCCGATCCTGAATTGATATTGGATCTTCCTCTTGACGATGAGGTGATCTTTGAAAGTTTTAAAAGGCTGAAAAAAGAATATACTGCAGTTTACTGTTACTCAGACTTTTACGCCCAGTCGCTCTACCGGGCGCTGAACAAACTGGGACGGCGTGTTCCTGAAGATGTTTCTGTTTTAGGTTTCTGCGGTTTTTGCGGCGGAGCATATTTCAATCCGCCCCTTACCACAGTGGAGCTGGATTATCCGGGTATCGGAGAACAGGCAATGGAAATATTGAAAATCTCTTCTGAGTGGTTCAATAAAGGAAAAGCTCTGCTTCCTGTGAAATATACCACTTTTACGATTCGTAAACGGGAAAGTTTCTTACAACTGAAATAAGGGATCACAACTATGAAATCTGCAAACACCAAACGTTTTTCTGCTTCTTTTACTCTCATCGAACTCCTTGTTGTTATTGCCATTATTGCCATTCTTGCCGCCATGCTGCTGCCTGCGCTGCAGCAGGCACGGGAACGGGCGAAAACCACCTCATGTGCCAACAATCT
>JAFTIE010000066.1 GCA_017457065.1 Lentisphaeria bacterium | reverse complement strand
GACCGCAGGGGTGGTGCCGATGTTGCTGAAAATGCCTTCGGCAAAAAGAGCGTTCTGCAGTTTGCCCAGTTTTTCCTCATCACCCACCAACAGAGGAATGATGGCGGAGCGGCTGTTGAGGGTGTCAAAACCTCTTTTTTCAAGTTCGCTCTGGAAGAAATCCCGGTTGCGGATGAGTCGTTCCAGATGCCACGGTTCCTCACGGCATATCCTGATGCTTTCAAGTACCTCTGCCACGGTCCCCACGGGGAGGGCGCTTGAAAAAAAGGTACTGCGGGCATAGTAGCGCAAATAGGTGACAAGCTCTTTGCTTGCGGCGCAGAATCCCCCGGTGCTGCCCAAAGCCTTGCTGAAGGTGCCGTAGTGGAGATCCACCTTGTCTCTGACCCCGAAGTGTGCCGCAGTACCTTTGCCCTGAGGCCCTGTGACCCAGAATCCATGGGCATCGTCCACCATGAGAAGAGCGTTGTATTTTTCTTTGAGAGCGACCAGTTTATCCACAGGTGCAAGGCTGCCCTCCATGGAAAAAACGCCGTCGGTGACAATGAGTTTCCCGGGGTGGGCGGAGCGTTTCAACACCCGCTCCAGATGGCGGGGCTCCAGGTGAAGATAGGGGATCATATCTGCGCCTGAAAGTCTGGCTCCGTCAAAGAGCGAGGCGTGGTTGGAACTGTCGCAGAAAACAGCGTCTCCCGGACGGCAGAGTCCAGAGAGAACACCCAGATTGCCGGAGTAGCCCGCAGGGAAGATCAAGGCGGACTCTGTACCGCAGAAAGAAGCAAGTTCTTCTTCCAGCTCTTCGTGCAGTTCTGTGGTCCCTGAGTACAAGGGGGGAGAACCCGCGCCTGAACCGAAACGCGCCTGAGCTTTCCGGGCGGCATCGAGGACACGGGGGTGGAAGTTCAAATTGAGGAAAGAGTTGCTCCCCAGCATCAGCATATCCCGGACCTCTCCGGAAGGCGTTCGCACCTTTGTTACCGGCTTTACGCCTTCCAGCAGGACCATCCGCAATCCATCGTAGTAGGCAGGGGGCGCACTTTGAAGTTCTTTGTAAAGCTCCTTTGTTTTGTCGTCGATACGGGATCCCCCCTGGAAACATCTTTCAAACAGTGATTTCATAAGAAAAACTCCCTGTAATACTTTTCTGTTGCGTCGACCCATTTTTCAGCAGGGATTTCCCGGTAATCAGGGGGCGGTGCCGTCATGCGTTTCCCTTTGGGGAAACGGATACCTTTGTTTGAAAAGTCTCCGTGACCGATCAACTGCCCCGGCGCTTTTTCCCCCTTGGGCATGGCGTAGATCAATTCATATTCCCCTACGCCGCCGATGAGGAGAAACTCTTTAGGAAAGGGGAGTTCCGGCAGGGGGGCAAGCGGGATAGCTTCAAGATGAAGTGTCAAATCAGGATTGACCCTGCGGAAATTTTCCAGAGCATCCACAAAGCCGCCGCTTGAGTCCGTGGCAAAAATGGCGTTGGCAGGGGCAGGGGAACGCAATTCGATTTCAGGCATGGGCAGTTTATTGAACGCCGCAAAGTTGGCATCTCCGAAAGCTCCTGAGGCGTAGAGGTCAAAAGGGATCTTTTCAGAAGCAATGCGGCGGATGGGAGCGGGAATGGTAAGTTTCCCCCCTGCTGCGGCGCACCAGCTCCAGGGCTTTGAACAGCCCATATCCCCCCCGATACAGCGGACACCGTAATGAGAGAGGACTTTTTGGATACCCCGGGCACATCGCGTGTAAAAAGATTCAGGCAAATTTGAGTCGATGTTCCATGTGTTGATGAGAAACTCCCCCTTTATTCCGCAGGCAAGAAGGTCGGAAAGCACTGCAACTGCCATATTGTGTCCGATGGTCTCAGGGGGCGTGGCGGTGAAAAAATCTTCTGCGGCAGAGAAACTGTCCATAGTCACAAGCAGATCTCCAAAAATTTCTGCATCAGCGGCAAAGGGAACAGTGCCGTGAATTGCAGAAAAGAGCCGGATCATTTGTGTTTCGTTCATTTTAACTTATCTCCTGCAGGGACAATAAGATTGAGGCGGCGGGGAGCGAACTTTATTTCAAGGGGCAAAGTTCCATGGGGATCACCGTCATATTCCAGAGGTAAGTCCCCGTGGGAGGGGCTTTCGATCATGAGAGGAGCGGAAAAGATCTTCCAACTGCCGCAGGGCTGTTTGCGGTAAAGCTTGAGGAGGATCTGCAGCCATTTGAAACGGGAAACATCTTGCAGATACCAGAGAAGATATTCTTCCTCCTTGAGCTCCGGGAGGGCAAGTTTCAGACCGCTTGCAATAAAAGGCATACGGGTGATGAGCAGATGATTGCAGTCATCAAGGAGAGTTCCGTTGACTTTGAAGGTGTAACGGCGATTTTTCAAAAGCGCTCCGGCAAGAGCGGTCAGGGTGCCTGCGAAATCCCCCAGAAAAGGACGGAGCTTGTTGGCGCATGCAGCCACCTCAGCCCCCATTCCCGGATTGCAGGAACAGAAGAAAGGATTTCCATTGGCGGTGAGTACAAAGATCTGCCTGGTAAAACCTTCTGCCAGACAGGTGACCGCTTTGTCAGGGACAAGGGGAATATTGTGCGTGCGGCAGAAATCCGGACTGGTCCCCGTGTAGAGGACCCCAAGTTTGAGCGCCGGATCAGGATTGGCAAGGAGCCCTGCGCCCACAGCCCGGATGGTGCCGTCTCCACCCACAGCGACGACGGCATCGTAAAGAGTTGAGTCAAGATTTCCGGCTCTCTCAAAGGCTTCGTCAATGGATGAAAGAATGATTTCCGTGCGGTCGATTTTCCGTTTATCAAGTTCAGACCGGTACCGGGGCAGGAGCCTGACTCCCCTGCCGCCTTTGGAGGAGGGATTGATGAGCATGAGGAATTTCATTTGTAGATCCCCATTTTTTTATAGACAGGAGTGGGATTTTCTGACTTCCAATCTTTCACCAGTTCCAAAGTCTCCCGGCAGGGGAGGGGCGTTTTGCCCCCATTTTTCCCAACGGCATCTGCAATGCACTCCCCATATTTGCCGCAGAGCCAGTCACTGCTTGGAACGGGAAAGGCGCTGCGCATACGTTCATAGATCGCACTGAAAGGTTCATGGCACAGATTGCCGAAGGAGATATTGACAAATTCGCAGGGCTGGACCTCTCCGGAGCACCCCACATAAAAGCGGTCGATCCCCCCTGCCGTGCACCCCAGCATTTCCGGTGACTCCTCAAACACTTGAGCGGTGAGGATGGGGGCATTTTTTTTACGGCTTGAATTGTATTTTTTCTGGGCTTCACAGGCGATTTTGACAGCCTTTTCGTGGAGGGATGAATCAAATTTCTCCTTCCCCCATCTGCCGCAGATTTTGGGGTGGATCAGCTGGATATAATCACATTGGTGTTCTTGAGCAAGTGCCATGATATTGTCGATTTCACCGTCCATGATCTCCTGATCGCTCAAGACGGTGTTGAATCCCGTCAGCATCCCCGCCTTCCGGCATTGGGAGAGAAATTCAAGGGCAGTGTCAAAGGAGCCTTTGACACCGGTGAAAGCATCATGTTTGCCGGGGGAAACGGAATGGATGGAACTCATGATCCCTGTGACTTCCAACTCTTTGAGGCGGGCGATCTTTTCAGGGGTTGCGCTGTGACCTGTGGAGTTGACCCAGACTTCAAGACCTCTAAGTTCCTCCAGAAGAGCGGTCAATCTTGCAAAACGTAAAAGGGGTTCCCCTCCTTCCACCGCCCAGGCAGTGACACCAAAGTTGCGTACTTCTCTTGCCGCCTGACACATTTTTTCAAGAGGCATCTCCTCTGCCGGGTCAAAGCCCTGATAACAATGGGGACAGCGGTAGGCGCACGCTTTTGAAATGGACCAGACCACACTGACAGGACGGGGCGGCGTGGAGATAAGTTTATCTTTCATCGCTGTAAAAAAGGCATCTGTCGGGTAACGGGGCATGTAAAAGTCAAGTTTGTATTCCCCTGAAGGAAGCTGTAAAAGTTTGTAACAGAAGAAAATCCTCGTAAATTGAGCCCCTTTCCACAAGGCAGAAAGTGAACGCAGTTTCACCGCACAGCGCAGAGACATTCCGGCGTAAAAGAGGAGCTTTTCAAAGCCTGTGACAAATCTTTTATTGTCATTTCCGTTGAGATGGTAAAGAACTTCGATCCCGAAAAATGCAATGACCGCAACAAGGTAAAGATAAGGATTTGCCTCGCCCCAGAGAGAGGCGCACCAGACGGCGCACAGCTGGCAGTTGACCTTTGTGGCAGAGTGGTATTCCTCTTGAAAGAGAAAAAAGAAAAGTTCTGCGGCAAGAGGAAGCAGGAGCAGCGCCGGAATCATAAGGGCGCAGTGGACTCTGAGAAAAAGGCAGAGCATTCCCCCCAGAGCAAGAATGTGCAAAGGCAGCGTGACCTCATCAGGAAAAAGGTTCTGCAAGGTACGGACTCCTGCGGCACGGTCCCCTTCCTTGTCTTTGTAGTAACTGATTGAACACATGAAAACATGGATAGGAAGGACCTGAAGTGAAACAATAAGAGCGTCAGGAGAAAAGGCTTTTTCCCAGTTTGTGCCGCACAAACCGGCGTAACCAAACCAGGCACAGCAGGAAAGAGAAGCGCCGTAAACAAGGCAGTTCACAACAGGAATGGATTTGAGTTTGGAGTAAAGAAGGTTCAACACAGCTCCCACGATGACCGCCGGGAGCGCCGCCGGAGCAACGGCAAGAGAAGCTCCCCCCAGTATGAGCATCAGCACAGTGGAAAGAAGCAATGCTTTTTTTATATCCAGTTTCCCCGCCGCCATGGGACGGCAGGGGGCGTTGATCCTGTCTGATTCCAGATCAAAGTAATCGTTGAAGATCTGATTGATCCCCCAGGCGAAAAATCCGCAGCCTAAAATCACCGCATCCCGCCACCCCCAGGGCTTGCCTGACAGAATGTGGTAAAAGGCAACTCCCGCAAGGCTGGTCGTCCCGCTTACGAAGCAGTAATACAACCGCATGGAACGCAGGTAGTTGTATATAAAATTCGCCATGAAAATCATTCCTCTTCTCTTTGGTCAGGGGGCATAACATGTTTGGAGTGCCCGGCAGCTCTTTTATGAAAGCTCCCCTTATCTGGGGAGGCAATTTCAAAACTCCTCAAAATTGTCAAAGCGCCCTCGCTTCGATCTGATAAAGGGAGCGTTTTCGGCTGTTACCTTACAGGTAGCAACCTCAAACTACCCTTTACAGCTCTTTGCGAATGGCATCTTTGTCATTTT
>JAFTIE010000065.1 GCA_017457065.1 Lentisphaeria bacterium | reverse complement strand
GAAGCTCCCGCTCCCGCCCCTGCAACTGAGCGTTCCGGGGAACAGGATATTGCTTCTGATATTGCCAATCAGAAGGAGGATGTCCAACAGGCTCCCGACCGGAAGGTCCGCCACAGTGTTATGGCGCATGATCCTGATGCCTTGCGCCGCATCGTCCATGAAGACCCGAAGGTGGCGGAAGCAGTTGAACTTTTTAATGGTACAGTGATCGACATGCACGTCATGTGATCCGGATTTGCTTTGATATAGGAGAATGTATAATGAAAATTGCAGTTACTTGTGAAAATCATCAGGTGTTCCAGCACTTCGGACACACCCCCGAATTTGCCGTCTTTGAAACCGAAAGCGGCAGGATCATCAGTGAAAAGATCCTTCCCACCGGCGACTCCGGTCACGGAGCCCTTGCCGCTTTACTGGCAGAAGAAAAGGTGGATGCCCTCATCTGCGGCGGTATCGGCGGCGGTGCCATCAACGCTCTCAAACAGGCATTTATCCTGGTTGTGGGCGGCGCCGAAGGCGACGTGCGCGAAGTGGCGGAAGCCTTTGTCAACAACACCTTGAAGGTGCGTGAAAATTTCCGCTGCAGCCACCACCATCACGGAGATGGACACGACTGCGGCAGCCACGGAGAGGGACACACCTGCGGCGAACACGGTTGCGGCGGCGGCAGCTGCCAGCATTGATGAAGCATTCATTGACGGGGACTGTTGAAAAACCTCAAAAAAGGTTGACAACGGTCCCCTTTTTTGTAAGGAATTTTTGGAAAATATCCGTGGTAGAGGGGGAAATCATTTGCCAATAATGCAAATGCAGTGTATATTATCCGGAATATATATCGATGCGTTTGCAACACCTTTCAATATGGTCAAAACCTTCCTGTTACGATCTGTAAAAGAAGCGTTTGCGGCAGGTGATTTGCATAAGTTAAAAGGACAAAGATTTTTATGATCGACTTTACAATCAACAAAGAGGTTCTGGAGCGGAATATCCGTGAGGCACGGAAAAATAACATCATCCTGCCTACTATCTCTCAACTCAAAAATCCTCAGCTGGTCCCCGAAAGTATCAAAGCTCAGCTGAAAAATGTGGGAATGCAGGAGTTTTCTCCTTTGAACCTCTTCCGTATCACCTGGAAGAATGAACCTGTTGAAAAAGGCGGTACCTACGGTGTTCCCAATATTATTGAACTGCCCCGGGCTCTTACCGGTGTCAAGGCGCGCATTTTCTGTCTGGTGGGCAAATATTTCCCCACCGGATGCCACAAAGTAGGCGCCGCCTACGGCTGTATGGTCCCCAAACTGGTGACTGGGCAGTTTGATGTGGTCAATCAGAAATCTGTCTGGCCCTCTACCGGAAACTTCTGCCGGGGAGGCGCTTTCAATGCCAGGATCCTTTCTTGCGAATCCATTGCCGTCATGCCCGAGAATATGAGTCAGGAGCGTTTTGAATGGCTTTCAGGCATCGTCAGCGAAACTTTGCGTCTGCAGGGGGGGGAATCCAACGTCAAGGCGGTCTTTGATTGTGTCAACGATTTGAAGCGCAACCGCAAAGATGCCATGATTTTCAACCAGTTTGACGAAATGGGCAACCATCTGTGGCACTATCATGTGACGGGAACTGCCGCTGCCGAAGCGTTTCAGATGATCGCAGGGGAGGGGGATCGCTTTGCCGGAGTCTGCTTTGCCACCGGTTCCGCCGGTACCATCGGCTGTGCCGACTATCTGAAAGAGGTCTATCCCGGTATCAAAGTCGCCGCTGTGGAGTCTTTGCAGTGCCCCACCATGTGGAACAACGGATTCGGTGAACACCGCATCGAAGGCATCGGTGACCGTCATGTGCCCTGGATCCACAATCTGCGCACCACCGACGACATCATCTGTATCGACGATGCCGACCCCATGGGGCTGCTGAGGCTTTTCAATGAGCCCGAAGGGCACCGTTATCTGGTGGAAGAAGCGGGCGTCGATCCTGAATTTGTGGACAAACTTTCCCTTTTCGGCATTTCCGGCATCGCCAATGTGCTGGCGTGCATCAAGATGGCAAAGTACTATGAGCTGACCGGAAAGGATGTGCTGGGAACGGTCTTGACCGATACTTCGGCTCTCTACCAGTCCCGTATCAGGGAGCTTGCCGCCGCTGACGGTGAATACTCTTTGTGCAAGGCGGCAGCGGCACACGCTTCTGCCATGCTGGGGATCCGCACCGACTATGTGCGTGAGCTGACCTATCCTGTCAAAAAGCAGATCCACAACCTCAAATACTACACCTGGGTGGAACAGCAGGGGCACTCTGCCGAAGAGCTGAACGCTCTCTGGTACGACCCTGAAAATACCTGGGAGGCGGTCCATAAAGAGATCGCTCAGCTTGACGAACTCATCAATGAGTTCAACTCGGCTGTGCTTTGAAAAAATGGACATTTTTCCACTTAAAAACAGAATATACGTCCGCCTTTACGGTAAACTTCTTTCGGAGGCATCTCGCGGCGCTTCTTTGCCTCCTGAGCAGGAGTTTTCCAAAGCTCTCGGTGTCAGCCGTAATACGCTGCGTGCCGCATTGGAGATGTTGGAAAATGATGGCGTATTGCTCAGGACCCGGGCAGTCGGCACCTTTCCTGCAGTGGAAAAATCAAAAAACTTTGCAGGCAGTTTCCTTTACTGTATGCACGATAAACGTCCCTCTCCCCATGTGGGCGATACCATTTTCAGAGGCATCACCGCTGCAGCAGCAGCCGTGGGGGGCAGAGCCGATTTCTGTTCTGTTGAACATCTGAAAAAAATTCCTTTGGATGAACTTATCGCCATATTGCGGGAAAGCGGCTGCCGGGGCGTGATAGTGCACTTGCGTAATTTTGTCGGCGGGGAAGATATCGCCACTATCTTAAAAAATACCGGACTCCCGGTGGTACTGGCTTATTGCGAAGAATGGGATGCCGCCGTTACCGGATTTGCGGCGATCCGTCACTGCGGCAGGGAAAGCTGGCTTGCTGCTTTGCGTTACCTTGTTGACACCGGACACAGGCGTATCGTTACTCTTTCCAATGACAAAGAGGTGGTGCGGGAGTGCTTTGGTCCTGAGGAATATGATGAACTTCTTCGCGGCATGGGGCTTGAGATCCGGCATAATCCGGTGTTGAGATGTGCCATGAATGATAAGGAGATCTATGAAAAGCTGGCTCCTTTGTTCCGGGGGGATAGTATGCCGGATGCCATACTCAGTTACTCTGATTACTGGGCTCTTCCGGTTTACCGGGTGCTGAAAAAATTGAAAAAGCGTATCCCTCAGGAGATTTCCGTCATGGGGTACTGCGGTTCAGTGGATTCAAGTTTTATGTCCCCTGAGTTGACCACCATTTCCATCGGCTATGAAGAGATCGGCTGGATGGGGGTGAGAATGCTCACCGATTCAGCTTCATGGTTCAATGTTCCCGGTCGGACACCGCCGGAATTTGTCACCCCCTTTATGCTAAAGGTCAGAGAAAGCACCTTGCTGCGCTGAAAAAAATATGCCCGCAGGATTTGTATTCCAACGGGCACTTTTGTCGGGGGAATGTTTATTTTTTCTTTGCTTCCGGAACTTCCACAAACTCCACCTGATCGAACCAGACTGTGCCGCTTGCTCCTCCTATGGTAAAGTGGATATAGGGCTTGTACTTGGTTCCCAGAGGCTTGTTGGAGGTCCGGTAGGTGTGTTCCCATCTTGTCCACGGCAGAGAGCCGAAAACTCTGTTGGTGGGGAAGTAGCGTGCCACACCGTTTCCGTCGTCAAGTCTGACATGGAATCCGCACCATTTGGGGTTTTTCCCGGGAAGAGGTGTCACATTTTCCTGCCTGACGAAGAAACTCAAACGGTAAAGGGTATTGGGTTTCAGCATGGGCATACGGTGAACAAGGTCGATCTTTTTCCCTTCCAGACGGATGGAAACTCCCTTGGAGCGGAAATACTTCGTGTCACGGGCAGGCAGATATCCCCAGTTGAACCAGGAACTTTTTTTATTGCCTTTGATGGCTGTATTGGCAAATCCCAGATCTGTCACCAGATTTTTACTGACGCTTTTCCCCAGATGGAGCGTTCCGAAGTTGGCAAGGTCGCCGAAGTTGAGAGCATGGGGACTCCAGGTGTAATAGGGGTGGACCTTGACACCGTTGATGACACGGTTGCGGTTGAAATTGGCAACAAGAGTATTACCATTGACGGAGGTCATGTTTTTACGGGGAACTTTTACCTCAACAAACCACCCTTTGCCGGGAAGAAGAGTGGTTTTTGCCTCGGCGCCGCTGTTCCACTTCCAGTCAGATTTGAGGGGCTTGACCGTGATGTGAAGATCGGCAACGGCACCGTGACTGTCGATCATGATCTGGAAATCTTCCTGACGCTTGCCCGCAGGATCAAGGTGGATCTCAATGGCGTTATCCATCCACATTTCTTTTGAGTCAAAGGCGCGTTTTTCACGGCGCATCTTTGCCGTCAGAGGCTCCCGGCAGTCAAAAAGGAAATAGAAGTTTTCCTTATCGGCAAGCATCTTGACAAAGGTTTGGACCTCCACAAAATCTTTCTTGAGTCCGATGAGGGAGAGATAAGGGGCATCTTTCCAGGGGGCATCATCTCCTTTGCCGTCAATGATGATCTTTTCGCCTTTTTTCAAAAGCCCCACATCACTTTTCCAGTGTTCCACGGCGGCGGCTTTGCGGAAATACTCTGCTGCGGCGTCCACAGTAGGTTTCCAGAGAGCGGCACGGAAGAATTTGATCCGCTCAACAGAAGCTTTGTCTTTTCCGGCAAGCTGCACGGCTTTGTCAAAGAGAGCGTTGATCCGTTTGATTTCCTGAGTGGAAAATATTTTTGTCCACAATCTGTGTTCGGAAGGGGGCGCTGAGGCAGGACCGACAGAGGTCTCAATGGTGTTGCCCACCACATTTTTCAGCCAGTGTTTTTCGAGGGAGTCCATGACCTCTTTCATGGGGGCGGCGCCTTTGCCGAACATCAGTGTCCGGTACTCATCAAGAAGTTTGTCAACATCGGTCTTGTGATCCCACATGACTTTGGAAAAAACATAGAAGTTCAAATGTCCGAAGAACCAGTAATCGGATTCAGCCTCAAGGAATGTTCCGAAACTGTATTTGAATATGCGTTTGTAGTAACTGCCGATGGCTTTGGGGGTGAAGTTGGGGACAGCCGGAAGATGGCGCACATTGTATTTGGTGGAGTAGTTCCACAGATAGATCTTTTTGTTGATCTTTTTGACCCACTGTTTCAGGATCTCTTCATCCTTGCGCTGGGACTCCGGCTGAAGTTCCTTCCAGGCTCCCGTGTGGGCGACCTGCATGATGACGTTGTCAGGGATGGGATCAGCAGGGACATTGCGGCAGAGATCGTATGCCATCATGGTCACGAAGCCCGGTACCCCCTCTTTTTTCAGACGGTTGGGGATGGTAAGGAGCTTTTTCCAGAGGAATGCTGCCGCTTTGTCAGTGTAGCCGCCGCCTTCAGTGTGTCCTTCAAAGTAGGGCTTGCACTTTTCGCAGCGGCAGCGCCCCATGGAGTCATTGGGCATCAGGTTGAAAAAGGGCTTGTTGTGCGCCCACTTGGTGTAGCCTTTCATGTTGCGCTTTGCAATGGCTTCAGGTCCGGTGAGAACGGCTTTGGCATCCTGATAGATCTCTTCCATGATGTTGGAACTGAAACAGAGATGACCGCTTCTGTCGCTGGGAACACGCACCACAGAACCGTCAGCCCGCTGACCGTTTGGTTTCACGGAAAAATATTCAGGATGGGTTTTTGCGAAACGACCCACATAGTTGAGGTAGGCAAGACCGTGGCAGTTGGGGAGGGGGGCTGTGGACATCCTGAGACGGCGGTGGTGAACACTTTCAGCCTTATCCTGATTGGCGATAGGTTCGTACCATTTCTGGAAGCGGTAGCCGTATCCCTTCCAGAAGATGCGGCGGTACTGGGAGTCCGGACGGTCATAAATGGTCATGGCAGGAACTTGCCAGTTGCTTTTCCGGGGGAGGAAAGTGCCGTTTTTACCGGGGAAATAAAAACGGACTCCGGCAAAACGTTCCAGAAATTCCAGACCGGCGAAAATGGTTCCCTGATTGCCTTTGGGGGCGATGAGATCACTTCCGGCGATAAGGATATGGTTCCCGAAAGCGGCGATCACAAAGCCGTCGCAGTCGATCTTGTCAAGAGCGATCTTCTTTTCTGCGGCAAAGGCCTTGTCGCCGTAACGGAGGACGGAAATTGCGGGATCAGAGGGGAGTTTGTTCACAGGAGTGATCTTGCTCCCTGTGATTTTAGAAAGAAATCCTGCAAATTCAGCGGCTCCGTTCCGGATCGCATAAGGCGATTTGGGAGGAACATACAAAGAAAACTGCACCTTGCCGTTTTTAACCAGCGGAACAGTTCTTTTTTCAAGTTTGACGGAGCGGGGACTGACCGGCTTCGGGGCGAATTGCTGCGCAGCTCCCAGAGAGAAAAGCGCAAGACACAACAAAAGAACGGATTGGGTTTTCATGAGTCTTTCCTTTTATTTGAGTGGTGATTTACCAATTGTCATTGACGGTCCACAAAGAGGCTTTGAGCCGTGAGGAGTAGTTCCAGAAACTCTTTCCCGAAGCACTGGCGGTATTGACAGCAAGAGGCATTTTTGAGCGTGCCAATGCCGAAGCATGACAGTCAAGAAAGAGTACCGTATTGCTGCCGCCCGATGCCACCTGAGGATTCTTCAACTGATCTTCCGGATCAGGGTTGTCATGAGGGAATGCCGGACGTTTTTCGTTGTCCTGACTCCAGACATAAGCCACATTGTCAGCCGCCCGTGCTTCGGCAGCATAACAGCTCCGGGAAGGACGGTAGAAGCAACTGGCTTTGACAGCTCCATTGGGTTTCCCACCGCCGCCGTAGGCTGCAAAAGCGAAGTTGATGCCGACAACAGCGATTTCACAGGTTCCCACACTGTTGGCACTGGCGGCCATTCCCGGGCGCTGGATCTCACGGGTGGGACACAAAAGAGGATGGCGTGTATAGGTATTGGTTTTGTTGTTGTAACGGGCGGTACCGACAGGAATCGGTGTATCGAAACCCAGATATTTGTTCAGAGCAACGCCCCAGAAGCCGCCGTCAGTCCAGGAGGTATGGTTGTAGTAGGGATTGATGCAGTCATTGTTGTCAGCCATATAGAGCGCTTTGGCTCTGCCCATCTGACCGAAATTATTGAGGCATGCTGTTTTGTGTGCTTTGGCTTTCGCCTGCTGCAGCGCGGGAAGAAGCATCGCTGCCAGTATAGCGATGATTGCGATAACAACAAGAAGTTCGATCAAGGTAAAATTTTTCTTGAACGGCTTTCCGGCTGCTCCGTGCGGTGTACATTTTATTTTTGGGAAACAATTTCCTGTTTCCCGGGCAGTTTCTGCCGGAAATCTGATGGACTTTTGAGAGAACATAACTTCACCTCCATGAATTTTGAGAACTTTCGGACTCTTGTTACTTAATTTACAGCATGGTTCTTTAAAAATTCAAGAGGGCAAAGTTAAAAAAATGCAAAATTTTTATTTGCAACGAGGTAATTTCAACTTTGAAATTACTTCCTGAAACAAAAAAATCCCGGCATTTTTTTCGGGAAGTGCCGGGACTGTTATCATTTACTCATGTCAGAGGAACAGAGCCTCCTGGAAAACAAATATCTGTCCCCTTATGCTTTCATTGCAGAAAAGCTTTGTCAGACAAAACTTTTGTAAGATCCCTTACCTGATCAAGGCCCCTTTCCCTATGGCGGGAGAACCGGGTTTCAAGCGGAAATCTCCTTTGGCGATATTGACAAACTGAGGATCTGCATGAATACTGTTTTTATCCATCCCGGTCTGCTGCTGCCACTCTTTCAAAGTTTTGGAAATACTCAGGCGTTTCCGGGCAGGAGTGCTGAATTCTCCCCCTATGTACTGATGCTTGTGGGGAGAAAAGAAGACATTGCCGTCAGAGTGGATCTTTCCCTTCACGCCGATGAAAAGCAT
>JAFTIE010000006.1 GCA_017457065.1 Lentisphaeria bacterium | reverse complement strand
GCTCCGCCGTATGAAGCATTTTCCTGCGGAAAATATGAAGCGCCCCGTTGGGGCATGAAGCGCTTTCTTCGCAAGCATAATAAGGCATTTTTTTGTTCTCTTTTTTCAGGTAATACAACGGTAAAACACCTATTTGACAAGCAGCACTCACCAATAGTTCGATCAGCGTGAAACTCTTTTTAAACGATCCTCTCACATACCTTTTTTGATCTTCCCGAAAGCGGTATTTCCTGAATGCGTCAAGACTGCTGAACTTTTTTGAAAAAAAGTCCTTTATATCAGCAAGCGTAGTATTCATACCCAACTCCTAAAAAATCCCCGGGCACAAAACAAGAAGCAGAAGTTCCGGAAAACTTTGCTGCTTCTTTATCCCTTTGACCTGTTTTCTTAACTATTTTGCGGAACCTTCTGCAAAGCGGCAGGCGTTCATGGCGGCGACGGCACCGTCACCTGTGGCTGTGACCACCTGACGCACCTTCTTGGTGCGGCAGTCCCCTGCGGCGTAGATACCGGGTGTGGAGGTCACTGTGGATTCGTCGGCAATGATGAATCCCTGTTCATCCAGTTTGCAGACGCTCTCAAAGGCTTTATTGTCAGGCTGCTGCCCGATGGCGACAAAGATACCGTCCAGCTTGAAACGGCTCGTTTTGCCGCTTTCAAGATCCCGGAGCATGATGGATGAAAGCTGCTCTTCCCCTTCCAGTTCTTCGACCACAGTATTGTAGAGAAAAGAGACATTCTTTTTGCTTTTGAGTATCTCAAGAAGCCTTTCTTCCCCGGTACAGAATCCCAGATTCTGAATGATCGTCACCTTTGAGCACTGGTCAGAAAGCAGCACGGCATCCTGCAAAGCGGTATTTCCGCCGCCGATGACGGCAATGGCACGGCCTTTGTAGAAAGCTCCGTCGCAGAGGGCACAATAGGAAACACCGTTTCCCGTGAACTCATCTTCCCGTGCCAGCCCCAGCTGCCGGTGACGGCTGCCGGAAGCGATGATAACGGCTTTTGCCTGATATTGCCCATGTTCGCACTGCACGATCTTGTACTGTCCGGGATTTTTGATGCCGGTGACTGTATCAAGTTCGATCTCAGCGCCCAGATTGAGAGCCTGCTCCACCAGTTTTTCCCCCAGTTCGGCTCCCGAGATCTCGTTGTAGCCGGGATAATTTTCCACCTTGGGCGAATAGGTGATCTGTCCGCCGAAACTCTCTTTTTCAAGCACCAGTACACTTTTGTTGGCACGGAGCGCATAGATCGCGGCAGTCAGTCCGGCAGGACCGGCACCGATGATAACAATATCGTGCATAGCTGAAGATTCCTTTCGTATTGAAAAGGACTCCGGAAAAAGGAGTTTATCCGCTTTTCCGGAGTTGGAGTTTCATATTTTTCAGATCACCTGGATCACACTGCTTTCCGCACCGCTCTGCTCGTCAATAAAGCGGCGGATATTGGAAACGTTGACCACCTTTTCAGCGTCGGCGCCTCTGACCACCACCAGCGTCGGCGCCTGACGGACACCGTACTTGCGGGTCAACTCGGGCACCTCATCGGCGATGACCGTTTCATAGAGCAGCCCGGCACGGTCAAGGAAGGTTTTCGCCATACGGCAGTTGGGGCAGGTCCGGGTGGTGAAAAGGATCAATGAATCAAATCCTTTTTCCTGCACCGGAGCTTCATCAAAAAGCATGATCTCTTCGGTCCTGTCATCGGCGGCGACGTTTTCAGTTCCGGCGACAGCGGCACCGAAACGGCGTTTCATGGCGCCGGAGGCATCGTAGACGCGGCGGTCCTTGTATTCCTGAGCCTTTCCGTCGTTCCAGTTCTGCACGGGACGGTAGTAACCGGTGATGCGGCTGTAAACTTCAGTCTTTTCGCTGCAGCTGGGGCACTTGAAGGCTTCACCTGCAATGTAGCCGTGGTTGCGGCAGACAGAGTAGGTGGGGGACAAAGTGGAGTAGGGCAGCTTGTAGTTTTCAGCGATCTTCCGCACCAGAGCGGCGGCAGCCTGCCAGTCGGGCAGCTTCTCGCCCAGGAAGGCGTGGAAAACGGTTCCTGAAGTGTAGAGAGTCTGGAGCTCATCCTGGATATCCAGAGCGGCAAAGATGTCATCGGTATACCCCACAGGGAGATGGGAACTGTTGGTGTAATAGGGCGTTCCGCAGTCACCGGCGGCGGCAATGATATCGGCAAAGCGCTTCTTGTCGTGCTTGGCAAGACGGTAGCTGGTGGACTCAGCGGGCGTTGCTTCAAGGTTGTAAAGGTCGCCGTACATTTCCTGATAATCAGAGAGCCGTTCACGCATGTGGTTGAGCACATCCTTGGTGAACTTCTGAGCGGCGGTGCTGGTCAGATCGGCACGGAGCCAGCGGGCGTTGAGACAGGCTTCGTTCATACCCACAAGACCGATGGTGGAAAAGTGGTTGTCGAACTTGCCCAGATACCGCCTGGTATAAGGATAAAGCCCCTCATCAAGGAGTTTGGAAATAACATCACGCTTGATCTTGAGAGATCTGGCGGAAATATCCATCATGTGATCCAGCCGCTCATAGAAATCCGCCTCATTTTCGGCGAGGTAAGCGATGCGGGGCATATTGATGGTCACAACACCGATGGAACCGGTACTTTCGCCGCTGCCGAAAAAGCCGCCTGATTTTTTCCGCAGTTCGCGCAGATCCAGACGCAGACGGCAGCACATGGAACGGATGTCACTGGGCTCCATGTCACTGTTGACATAGTTTGAGAAATAGGGAGTGCCGTACTTTGAAGTCATCTCAAAGAGCAGCTTGTTGTTCTCGGATTCAGACCAGTCAAAGTCAGCGGTGATGGAATAGGTGGGAATGGGGTACTGGAACCCGCGTCCCTGGGCATCGCCTTCGATCATGGTCTCAATGAAGGCACGGTTGACCATATCCATCTCTTTGCCGCCCACGATACAGTTGAGTTCAGCAAGATCCGGGGGGACAGTCCAGTCAAGAGTGATGTTGCTGAAAGGAGCCTGGGTACCCCAGCGTGAGGGGGTATTCACACCGAAGATGAAGGACTCGATGCACTTTTTGACCTGTTCATAAGAAAGATTGTCGACCTTGACGAAGGGAGCAAGGTAGGTATCAAATGAGGAAAACGCCTGAGCGCCTGCCCATTCATTCTGCATGATACCGAGGAAGTTCACCATCTGGTTGCACAAAGTGGCAAGATGTGAAGCGGGAGCAGAGGTGATTTTCCCGGGAACGCCGCCCAATCCCTCTTTGATAAGCTGTTTGAGAGACCAACCGGCACAATATCCGGTCAACATGGAAAGATCGTGCAGATGAATGTCTGCATTGCGATGGGCGTTGGCGATCTCATCGTCGTAGACCTCTGAAAGCCAGTAATTGGCGGTGATGGCGCCGGAGTTTGAAAGGATCAGTCCGCCCACAGAGTAGGTAACAGTAGAGTTTTCTTTGACACGCCAGTCATTGATCTTCACATAGTCATCAACAGCCTTTTTGAAGTCAAGGATCGTAGACTCGGCGTTGCGGAGTTTCTCACGCTGACGGCGGTAAAGGATGTATGCTTTTGCGACATCACCGTATCCCGCCTGAACGAGAACGGACTCAACACTGTCCTGAATATCTTCAACCGCCACCAGACCTTCTTTGATTTTGGGTTCAAAGTCAGCAGTGACCTTCAGCGCCAGAAAGTCAATGATGGACTGGTTGAACTGTTTTTCCTGCGCTTCGAATGCCATTTTGATGGCATCGCAGATCTTGGCAAGATTGAAGTCAACATTCTTGCCGTTCCGTTTTTGGACCTGATACATCGTTTTCCCCTTTTTCTTTTTTTAATTTTTCAACACAATAAGACACACTACACTAACAATCACAACAATGATTTCTTCAAAGATCAACGCCGCGGAGTTCCGCCGAAGGAACATGGTTCCGGGCAAGCTTCAGCATTTCCTGAAGCTTTTCTTTCCCTGCCCCCGAAAAGGAGGACCAGGGAGAAAGCAGATCGTCACTTTCAGTGAAGTTCTGCAAAAAATATCTTCTGGCTCCGGCGATCTCACGGGCAGCTGACTCAATATCAGCTGCCGTATGGAGCTCATCGACCACTGTGGTGCGGAACTCATAATCGACCTTGCCTTCAAGGAGTATACCAATGCTCTGCGCCACCTTTTCAGTCATGCCGGGTCTGCCGCAGAGTTCATCATAGCGTTCAAAGGAACTTTTCACATCCATTGCCGCATAATCGACAAGTCCGGAGCTGATGACCTTCTGCAGTGTCTCAGGAAACGAGCCGTTGGTATCCAGTTTGACGGCATATCCCATCTTTTTGACCCGCTCAAGAAGCTCAACAGTTCCCGGATGGAGCAGCGGTTCCCCCCCTGTGACTGCAACGCCGTCAAGAAGTTTTCTGCGGCGTTCAAGAAATTCCAGAAGTTCCCCGGCGCTCAGCTCCATATCCTCTTCACTGCCTCTGACCAGAGAGGCGTTGTGGCAGAAAGGGCAGCGGAAATTGCATCCGCAGGTAAAAACGGTACAGGCGACCTTGCCGGGAAAATCCAGCAGTGTCATCTTCCGCAACCCGAAACGCATTTTTTCAATACTCATCTGTTCCATCCGCCTTATGTCAAGAATATTTCCGAAAGAGTGCCCGAAAAAATGCAGCAGCATCTTTCCGGGCCAAACTTGTCACATCTATACAATACCACATTATATTGATATTTCAAGAGCAAAAAACACAATATATAGTATTTAACCTCAAAATATTTTTCGATTTTTTTCTGATAGTGCTCTTGACTTTTCTCTCTTTATATGCTTTGGGACCGCATATTTTCCCGTCACGCAAACGTCATGTTGCTTTACACCATGGAGTTAGATACAAAAGGCATCAAAAACAGATAAAATTTCAGACTGTTTTTGACACCTTCTGTGATTTCACAGCAATAAAAAAGTTTTCACATATTGAAGAAAAAAGCTTTTTCAACACTTTCGTGCTGAAGCTCCCATGTACGGGCATCAATGTGTTTGTAAGCCGGATTCACCGGCAGATGCTGACGGGAAACCAACTCCAATCTCATGGTCACAGGCTTTTCTGCCAGCAGCAGAGGCATCTCAGCGGAGCGCCGCACTGCCTCTTCGGCTTTGGCAGCGATCAGTGCGTTGGTTTTCTCCGGCGCCGGGATCCGTGCCCCGTTGCAGGAAAATCCTTTTTTTACCTGACAAGTCACTGCTTCAGGAAGCCACTCTGCAGCTTCGGCACAACACTTGTCGTCTCCTGAAACCATAATGACGGGCACGCCGTGTTCTCCGGCGATATAGGCACAGATACCGATTTCGCCCGTCAGTCTGCCATTGATCCACATATTCTGCCATGTAAGAGAGCTCATTGTGTGTTCGCAAACAGCACCGGGAGTACCTGCCTTAGCGTGATACCCGAGCAGGATCACTCCGGCACTGCCGTCAAGATCTGCCAGCAGTTCTCCCGGCGTTGCGCCGCAGATAAGATCAGCTCTGGGGTCGATCATGGCTCTGGTCACATTCTGCCCGTCACCGTGACCGTCTCTGACGATGATCTCGGCAGCGCCGCCCCTGACACATCCTTCAATACAGGCGTTGATCTCATCAGCAAGGAGTTTTCTTGTATGGGCGATCAGATCCTGTCTTTCAAAGGCGGGAGAAATATAACTTGCGCTGCTGACACCTGCCAGTCCTTCGTTGTCGGTTACGATATAGATTTTCATTTTCTGCCTCACCAGTTGAAAAAGAGAGCCTTTTCCATGCTTTCTGCAGTAAGCTCCCATGTACGGGCATCCAGAGCCTTGTATGCGGGATTCACCGGCATACGGCTGCGGGAGACCATTTCAAGCTTGAATGTAACGGGAGTTTCCGGCTTGAGCACAGGACAATTTTTTGCCTTGAGCACAGCCTTTTCCGCACATTCAGTAATGAGGGCTCGGGTCTTTTCAAAAGAGGGCATACGGGCGCCGCCGCAGGAGAACCCCTTTTTCACCTGACAGAGGAGCGCTTCAGGAAGCCATTCACCAGCCTCTTTACAAGCCTTATCATCTCCTGAAACCATAATGACAGGAACGCCGTGTTCTCCTGCGATATAGGCATCGATACCGATTTCGCCGATACTGCGTCCGTTGACCCAGGCATTCTGCCAGCCGGCGGAGCTCATGGTGTGCTCGCAGACGGCACCGGGAGTACCTGCTTTGGCGTGATATCCCAGCAATATAAGACCGTCGCTGCCGTCGATGTCGGCAAAGCGCATGCCGGGGGTATTGCCGTCGATAAAGTCAGCTCTGGAGTCCACCATGGCTCTGGTCACATTGAATCCGCCGCCATGGCAATCCTTGACGATGATTTCCGTGGCGCCGCCCCGGACGCACCCTTCCACACAGGCGTTGATATCCGCCGCCATGAATTTCCGTGCCTCGGCAATGAGGTCGGGGCGGTTGTTGGAAGCGCTGATATAACTGGGACTGCTGATACCGCTGATACCTTCAAGGTCGGTCATAATATAGATTTTCATAAAAGTTCTCCCTGTTGTTATGAGGCAATTTCAAAACTCCTCAAAATTGTCAAAGCGCCCTCTTCTTCGATCTGATAAAGGGAGCGTTTTTCCGCCTTCGCATAAAGCTACGGCGGGACAAGCGCCTGTTACCTTACAGGTAGCACCCTCAAACTACCCTT
>JAFTIE010000064.1 GCA_017457065.1 Lentisphaeria bacterium | reverse complement strand
CGGGCAGTGTTTGCCGCCATGGTGTGGGTGGCAACTGTTCCGTCGGCAAAGGTGATCATCACCGCCTGAGTGTCAGGCTGGTCGTTGTCACACTTCCAGACACAGCGGGCGTGGCTGTGTGACGGATCTTTCAAGGCGGCTTCACGGTATTCCGGTGTTCTGGCTTCGGGGCAGTAGGCGCTCTTGGGCCAGATGTAGCTCCGCCACCTGATAGGATTATTCAAATGCAGACGGCGCACAGAGAAGTCGCAGGTGTGTTCCAGAGGACAGTCGATGAGGCAGTATTTGCCTGAGTTGGCAGGGGCATTGGCGGCATTGAAGAAATTGATTCCTCCCATACTGTCAACGGAGACAGGTTCCACGCCGCTTTTGAACCATGTGATAAGGTCGATGTCATGGCAGCACTTTGCCAGCAGACTTGAAGCGCCGCATTCGCTGTGTTTGGACCACTTTCCCCGCACATAGCAGGTGGCAAAGTGGTGGTAGCTCACATGTTCAGCGGTCTGGATATTCAGGATCCTGCCGATTTCCCCGTTGAGAATACGCTTTTTGATTTCCGCATAAAAGGGGGCATAGCGCAGGACGTGGCATATCATCACCTTGCGTCCGGTGCGTTTCACCGCCTCAGCAAGACGCTGGAGCTCTGCTTCATTGACGGCGAAAGGCTTTTCCAGAAGCATATCGTACCCGGCTTCAAGAAGGGGGATCGCCGTATCAACGTGCTGCTGATCCATGGTGCCGTTGATAATGACATCAGCAAGTTTTCCCTTTGCGGCGAGTTCTTCAGCACTTTCAAAGCACATATCTTCTCCGAAAGAAAAGTATTCCCGGGTATATTTCCGGCGTTCCGACTGAGGGTCTGCCACACCGACGATCTTCAGGGACTCCCCTTTGATTTTTGCAAGTTCGGCATAAGCCAGTGCCCGGTGTCCGGCTCCGACGATGATTCCTGTGATCATGATGAAAAATTCCTTTTATGAAAAGTTGGTTAAACGCATTGGAAGGATTTTACTGCTGCTGAGAGATCTCGGCACTCATTGTAAATTCTGCGGATTTTCCCGGCGCCAGCATGATCCTGTGGAACACCGGCTCAAAGGTGGAGCAGTCGTTGCGTTCTTCATCCCAGACCACTATGGAGTGGGGCAGGGGAGCAAAGGTCAAACGCAGTGCTGTTTTGCTCCAGGGGGCTCTGAGTGTCACCGGGAAGGATTTTGCTCTGCTTATATGTTTGGTCCTTTTGTAAGTTTTTTCCAGCAGCGGGTCTGAATTTGAGGTCAGTATGATCTTTTGCACATAACTTCTGGGGAACTTTTCCCCTGAAGCAAATTGCAGTTCTCCGACCTCTCTGCCCACTCTGCCAAGCAAGGCGGACATATTGTGGAACCGGAACGAAAATTCTACACCGTCATGGAGCAGATTGGTGAACTTTGCTGTGCTGCTGATCCGGGAGGCGCTGAATTTATGGGTCAGTTCAAGTTTCATTCCTGCCAGAACCTTGTTGTCTCTGCTTGAAATGATACGGGAAAGTCTCACTGTAATACCGGTACTGTCAGGCGTGACCGATTCAAGTTTCATGCCGCTTTTCAGCATCAATGCCGCTTCTTCAGGATACCATACTGCAGGAACACCGTAGCCCCATTTACTGCGTTGGGTGATGATGACATCTTTGCCGCACTTCCAGTTGTGGAGCCTGCCCCCTTTGGCAAGATCGAGGAGCAGTGTGTAACGCTGAGAGGTGATTTTCAGCGCCTTCTTTTCCGGTATCACTGTGACACCGGCAGAGGAAACTTTGCTCAGAGATTTGTAATCCACTTTGGGCGCATCGCCGGCAGTATAAGCTGAAACCTTTTTCCAGTGTGCCTTTTCCCATTCAAGAGCTTGCCTGATCCGGGGCAGACGGGAGTTCATCAATTTCTGCAGATCAGCTTGCGAAAATGCCCCTTTGACGGGCGCACCGATACGGATAAACTGCCAGCGCAAGGCGCCTGTCTGCATCAGGATCCCTGCGGCAAGTTCTTTTCCGTTAAAGTTGCCGTATCCTTTGCCTGAAACTTCAACTCCGTATTTTTGAGCAGGAGACAGCCCCCCGACTTTCAGTTTGAAAAAGTGTTCCCCCTTCTGCCAGAAGTTGCCGGTGCAGATCAGCATTTCATTTTTGCGGCGCCACGTTTGGAATTGGAGTATCTTTTTCTTGCTCAATCCGGGGAAGTTG
This sequence comes from Lentisphaeria bacterium, assembly GCA_017457065.1. Classification (GTDB taxonomy): domain Bacteria; phylum Verrucomicrobiota; class Lentisphaeria; order Victivallales; family Victivallaceae; genus UBA1784. The sequence continues at coordinate 23,630 of JAFTIE010000064.1, read as the reverse complement.
CCGCTTTCGCCCTCAGGCTCTTCCGCACCGGGGGGATAGTAGAGCTTGGCAGGGGCTCCCGTCAGCGGTTCCACGGAAACGCCCCGGTTGTCATTTTTGCCTTCAAAAATAAAATCTTCATAGCGGGCGATCAGGGTATTTGCCTTTGCCATTTCCGCCCAGTGCCGGTAATCATAGCCACGGGGGAAGTAGTAACAAAAGACCCCTTCAAAGCCTCTGGCAAAGAATCCTAATGTTTCAAAGGCGAGAGCTTCAGGTTCAGTGACCCAGCTGCTGCTCTGATAGGCATGGGGGAAGGCGATCAATTTGGGAGCTCCCCCTTTGGGAAAGTGGTCACGGAAAAATGCTTTCACCATCCCCGCTGCGGTGTAAGTTACCAGATGGTGGGTGGGGAAATAGTCGTAGTTCTGCCCCGCCTGATGGTAAATGTAGGGACCCCACGGTTCCAGCCAGGGCAATTCACCCATGAATTCTTTGATGTTATACTGTTTGCAGTAGTTGTTGTGTTTATGGGTGGCAGTTTTCCACGAAACCTCAGGGATAAGCAAACTTTCCTTGCCGACGCTTTTTCCTAAAGCTGCAATGTCCTTGTGGAGCGTCACCACCAGTCTGCCATGCTGCCAGCTGCGGAACTTGAAATATTCGTCGGCGAACTTTTGCAGCAGTTCTCCCGGCCAGACCTGCATGATCTCAGCTTTGGAAGGTTTCCCTTTGGAGTATTTGATGAATTCATCCCGGCAGCGGTTGCAGAAACACCCCTTGGAGTCCAGATAATAAGGCTCCCAGTTGGGCATGAAACTGTCGGTCAGGTCTTCATCAACGATCATTGCTTTGAGGATATTGCCGTAGATCTCCTTCATATAGTAAGGACCTCTGGTGTAGACCTCAACGGGGCATACCTTGCGGGGGTAGGGCTTGCCGTCAATCATCTTGAACTGGGCAAACTCAGGCTTGCTGCCTTTGCCCAGCTTGAAACCGTTTGCCAGATGGGAGCTCTGCATGTACCGGTGGAAATTCCTGGCTTTCATCGCTTTGGAAACGGGACCTTTGGCGCCGAAGATGGCAGAGAATCCGCTTGTCATATAAAAGTCTGCGATCTTTTCCACCCCCTCTTTTTCAAAGCTCCACTCATTGTTCAGCATGGCGCTGGAACGGAATTTTTTTGGGCGTTTTCCGTGGACGGCGGGAATGATCTTCAACTGGAGCGTATTTTTTTCACCTTCCCACTTGCCGTCCTTGAGCCGGTAAGTTGCGGTATAAATTTTGGGGGAAGGGGGCAATGTACTTTCGATCATAACGGCACATCCGTGCTGGGCGTACCAGGGGCGGCTGATGGCGTTGGGGAGCAGCTGCATAAGGCCTATTTCCCAGATGCCTTTGCCCTTGGGGGTGAGTGTGCAGTTGTTCCGCACATCGACCACCTTGAATCCATCGGGCAGACGGAGTTCAAGGAGCATATTTTTGCGTTTGAATTTTTTATCAGGGGCATTGAAGGTGAAATTGATCACGCCGGGGAGTTTTTCGCCGAGACAAAACAAGTTATCCAGAAAAGAGTAGGGCATGACCTTTACCCGGATGGGGGCAGTGCTTTCCGGCTTTGCCGGGAAGATCCGGACATCGTCGAGGCAGACCTCCCCGACACCGTAAAGTGAAAGAGTCAAACTGACCTCCTTGCAGTTGGCGGGGAGTTTGAAATCAAAGTTGTGGGAGCTCCACTGGGGGCGCAGGGAAAAATATTGCTGGGTGCCGTATGCCATGTTTTTCCGTGTTCTGGAGCTTTTTTTTATTCCCCGGGGAAAGACCTGAACAAGGAACAAGCCCCGGTTGGGCGCTGTGGGCAGATGATACCCCTTTGCCTTGAAACTCAAACGGTAATTCCCCTCAACTTTGACCGGGATCTTCACCGTCTGGCTCAGGCGGTTGGAAATTTGAGGAAAGGGCTTGTACCACTTGCTGACTTCATCAGGGGTTTTGAGAAGAAGGAAATTTTTCCCGTCAACGGCACCTTTGCTGCGGATCCTGCGGACAATGGACTCCGCAAAGCGTTTTTGAAATGCCTGGACCTCAGGTGTTCTTTTCAAGCCATGTGTCCGGGAGCCTCCATGCCAGTACCCTTTGCCCCGGGGACCTTTGAAATCGGCGGGCTCTTCAAAGGAGCCGTTGCGGACATAGTTGATCGGACTCTTTTTTTCAACTTCGGCTTTGGGACCATAATTTGCCCAGTCCACGGCAACGCCGCCAGAAGAAAATATTTCACCGCTGCAGAAAGCGCAAAGTAAAAAAGCAGCAGACAAAAACAATTTTTTCATGAACAATTCTCCTTGACGCAGCAACTTACCAATCCACACTGCCTTGGGGATACCAGAACAGGTTGCCGTCAAGGATCTCTATGCGGTTCAAATTTTTGAAGGGGATCCGGGCGGTGGCAATGGCTTCCACATGTCCGTCAAGCATGACGGCGTTGAATTTGCTTTTGTTGCTCAAGCGTAAAATGTTCAGGTCGTAAGAAAAATCAGTATTGCCGTGAACAGGCAGGGGGAATGAACAGGAGCCTTCAACCTGAAAATAGATACGGGGCTCAGTACCTTCGGCGAAGAAATTGGTTCGTGTCGGGCGCTTGACTTTAGAGATGTGCAGCACCTCGCCGGATCCCGGCTGTGCCACGACTTTAGCGTTGGCTGAGTAACCGTAACGCGAATAGGAAGTGTCAACATAGACTCTGAAACGCTCTTTCCCGTCAACAGCCGGGCAGGCGAATCTGCTTTTCTCAAAGGGAACGCGTTTGCTTTCGTACCAGCCCCCCAGAGGTGCATTTTGATCTACTCCCAGATAAGGGGTGAGCATACCGGTATCTTTGCCGCCGTGAAGCACAAAGCGGCTGGATTGACTTTTTTGTTTGGCATTGTACATCATGGGGTAAAAGCCTTTGTTTTCATCGTTGTACATGAGTCCTGCCTTGCCGATGGAATGTAAATTGTTGGCACAGTGGGTCTGGTGAGCCCTGGCGCGCGCCTGCTGCAGCGCCGGAAGAAGCATGGCGGCAAGAATTGCGATGATGGCAATTACAACAAGAAGCTCTATTAAGGTGAAGCTGTTCAGCTTCACCTGCCCATGGGCAGGTGAAAAACCTTCTTCTTTGCCATAAACACGATCACAGCAGAGATGTGATCTTTTCATCAATAGTTTGATCAGCGTGAAAGAAAAGAGTCTTGAAAATGCTTTGGGGTGTTGTGCAGGATTTGTTTTCATAGTATAGCTCCTGATGTTGAGATAACAAACAACCGACATGTTTTAATATAACATGGCTTTTATTGATTGTCAACTGTAACACAAGAGCATTGAGTCAACTTTGTTTTTCTTGAGCAGAACACAAAAAAAATATCCCGCAAGTCAATAAACTTGCGGGGTATCGGCAGAGGGGGAAAATTATTTGAAACAACCGGCAATGGGGAGCTTTTGGGCTTTGGCAGCATTGACAAAGAGTCTGGCGATCTCTTCGGCGCCTTTTTTGTTCACATGGGTGACATCATTTTTACGCTTGGGGAGACCGGAGCTGCACATGAAAAGTTTCCGGGTCTCATCTTTTTTCAGTTTGTTGAAAAGATGCATCGTGGCGCTGTTGAGGTCGATCAAAGCCACTTTTTCAGCCTTGGCAACGGCGATGGAGCTGGCACAATAGGGCTTGAGTCCATCCACTTTGATGACTCCGGCTTTGGTGAAATTGGCACGGCAGATGCTGGTGGCAATGATGGGCACAGCTCCTTTGGCACGGACTTCTTTGATGAATTTTTTCAAATTGGCATCGTAACTTCCGCCGGGAGCAGTGTATCTTTTGGGATCTTTTTTCTTGCTGTCGTTGTGTCCGAACTGGATCACCACATAGTCCCCTTTTTTGACTTTGGCAATGAGTTTTTCCCAGGCTTTGGAGTTGATGAAACTCAGAGAACTTGCCCCCGAAATGGCACGGTTGCTGACTTTGACGCCGGGCTTGCAGAAGCTTTGGAGCACCTGTCCCCAGCCGGTCAGGGGAGCCAGTTTTGCCGGATAAGAGGCACAGGTGGAATCCCCTGCCAGAAAGATTTCCGTACCGCAGAGAGCAGTGGAAAGAACTGCACATGAAAGAATGATTGAGATTTTTTTGAACATTTTTTTTCCTTTACTTTACATTTTTTGTTGGGAGTTCCCGTACTTTTATATCATCAAACCAGATGGTTCCGGTGGCATTGACAACGCCCAGACGGAGATATGCCCGGTGTTTGCCATCCTTATTGGTGTCAGGCGTTGAGCGGAAGGTGAGGCGCTGAGGAGTCCAGGGCATGGAGTTCTGGTAGTGATTGTGGGGGAAGAAGGTCTGTTTGCAGGCACTGTAAACGAAACTTGCTCCGCCCCGTCCCTGATAGCCTTTTCCGGTGGGCTTGAGGTTTTCGGTACGGACGAACCAGGTCGCTTCATACTCCCGGTTGGGTTTAAGAGAGGGCATATAGTGTGTCACCCAGTAGATTTTTTTGCCGTCTGATTTGATTTTTATGGAGCGTCCCCCTTTGACGAACTGTTCTTTGTCAAGGGTGACGATCCCTCTTTGGATCTCATCGTTTCCGGTGTACCACTGACCGAAAGCTCTGCCCTTTTGCGGCGCTGTGAAATCGCCGTTGGTCACAAGATTCCCCTCATTGCCGGGCGCTTTGAAACGGAGCACACCGAAATTTGCCACATCATGGAAATTTTTTGCGTAAGGAGACCACTTGTAATAAGGAACTTTGGCTTTTGAACGGATCGCCCGGTGTCGGGAGACATTGGCGGCAAACTTTTCAGGATCGATCTTGCCTAATTGCGCCAGAGGGAAGCGGATCTCAACGGTCCAGAAGTTTTTCCCCTTGAAGGTACGCACTTCAGCCTTGGAGTTCCATTTTGCATCATGTATGGCGCCGGAACCCTTCACACTGCACCAGGCATCGTAGGTCTCACCGTTGGCGTTGACCATGATCTGGACATAATTTTTCCTGTCGCCGGAGCCGTTGAGGAAAAACTCCACATCGGAGTCACGCCAGATGTCGTTGTTGTCGGGGCCCTTCTGGTCCACGATGATACCTTTCATATCAGGTTCTTCACAATGGACGAAGAAATAGATGTTTTTTTTGTCCTGCATCGCTTTGAACCAGGTTCGGACTTCAACAAAATCTTTCATCCATGGGAGCAGATAGTTTTTGGGGGCTTTACTCCAGACAGTATCTTCTTTGCCGTCAATGACGGGGACTTTGGCAGCCGGGACGGCATAAGAGCGCCATTCACCCACATTGACCCGGGTTTTGTAATATTTTTCCCGTTCCTTTTGAATGAGTCCCAAAAAGTTCTTGCGGAAATAACCGATTCGTTCAAGGACCACCTTTTCTTCTTTTGCGGCAGCTTTTTCTGCTTCTTTGAAACAGTTTTCCAGATACTCCAACTGTTTTTTGCTGTAGATCTTTTCCCACAATTCATATTCAGAAGGGGGCATCGCCTGAGGTCCGAGGGTGGTTTCAACGATCCGCCCTGAAATGTGGTCGAGCCAGATGGATTCGATGCGGTCAAAGAATTTTTTCATCTGGGGAGCGGCTTTGCCGAACATCAGCTTGTGATGATCGTCCACGATTTTATCCGGGTCCTGAGAGCTGTCCCACATGATTTTTCCGAAGGTGTAGATCATAAGATAGCTGAAGATCCAATGGTCGCTTTCGGCTTCCAGAAAGGAACCTGTAGTCAGATCCCGGGTACGGTTGAAGTACTTTGCCACGATCCGGGGGGTGGTGGAAGGAACATTTTTGATATCCAGACCGCCGTATTTGCCGGTATAGGTCCAGCTCCACACCTTATGTCCGAGAGCTTTGTTCCACACTTTGAGCCGCTCTTCAAGTATCTTGCGGCGGGGGGGATTGTTTTCTGCCCAGGGCCCCTGCACAGCACACATGATGAGCAGATTGTCAGGGAGCTTTCTTTTGGGGACTTCTGTGTAATGGGCGTAACTCATGGCGGTCACATATCCGGGGAGACCTGCCTTTTGGATCCTTTCAGCCATGTCAAAGGCAAGATCCCAGACCAGATCGGCTTCAGAGTGTTTTTTGACGAATGCACGGCAGTTTTTGCATTGACAGGGACGGAAATGATCTTTGGGCATCACATTGAAAAAGCCCTTTTGCAGACAGCTGGGGTCCCATGATTTCAGATTACGGCTCTGAGGAGGAAGATTTTTCAGAAAAGCTTTTGCATCCTGAAAAAGCGCATCACGGAATCCGGGATTTGTGTAACAGAGATTTCCGTAATAGGGGGAGCCTTTGTCGAGCATCCGTCTGCCGTTGTGATCGAGAGCGAAAAATTCAGGATTGCTTTTCCCGAAACGCTCCACGAATTTGAGTCTTTCAAGACTGTGGCAGTTGGGGACGTAAAAAGATTCCGTCCGGTAGACCAGATTGAGCCACGCTTCGCCGTAACGGTGGCTCATGGGATTGCCGGGAAACCAATTCGCCCATCCCCCCACCAGAAAACGGCGGCGGGGCATATCGGGGCGGTCAAAGATATCCAGCTGAGGGATGGAAAGATTTTTTCTTTTGGGGATCACTTCACCCAGTTTCCCGGGAAAGAAAAATCCCATGCCCCCGAAGCGCTCCATGAATTCCAGAGCTCCGTTCAGTGTGCCCCGTTCAAAGAACAAAGACCAGCCGAAGGCGCGTGCCGGATCGGTTTTGGGGTGATCCAAACCTGCGATAAGGATGTTTTTCCCTGCGCTTTTGATAATGAATCCGTCACGGGGAAGTTTTTTGACGTCGATACCAACTTGCCGCGCCTGAGGAGAATCTCCCAGTATGATGGCAGTTCTTTTGCCTGTAGGGGCTTTGACCACAGGGACGGCGGCTCCGAAAGAGACGCTGAACTTTTCAGCCATCATCTTTCCTGCGTAGCGCACCGTGGGGAGCGCATGGGCGGGAACGACGATCTCCATCATCACCTTGCCGTTGCTGCAGAGAGTGTGGAATGGTTTTTTACCGATCTTGACAGAACGCGGCGGCGGTTCTGAAATGATCCGGGTGATTTCGGCAGGAACGGGGACTGCGCCGCAACAGCAGATGAAAGCAGCACCCGCAAAAAAACTTAAAAGAGATTTCTTGATAAACATAAAATTTCAGACTCCTCAGCGATCATCGATCATATTGTATGCTGCATAACATTGACCGGGAACCTTGCTTGCAACATGTCCGTCATAGAAAAGCCAGTTGGCAGCCCCGTTGTGGTGGAAGGAAATACGCGCGCTTTCCAGACTGGCATTGATTGCAAATGGCCAGTTGTTGGTGCCGATAGTTACATAGTTGCGGTTGGGGACATAACTGTCTGCAAGAATAAAGATCCTGGAAATATTCCTGGGACCGGAGATCCTTTTCAGAACGAAAAGCCTTTTTTCCGTATATGCGGCACAGCTGGAATTCGCATAGTAGTTATGAGCGTAACTGTACCACCTGACTCCCTGATCGTTCCAGTTGATCCGCCAGGTGTCGGAGGGACAGAAGACACTTTTGGGGACAGGTTTTGAAAGCACTTCATCCTGTTTTTTCATTGGCAAGCCCATATAGGGGCCGATATGATGCCAGAGTTTCATCTGATGGACCCAGCCGGGCATCCATCCCTTGTTGCCGTCTGTATAAGCATGGATCCCCATGCCGATTTGTTTCAGATTGTTCTGGCATGTACTTGTTCTTGCCCGCTCCCGTGCCTGCTGCAGGGCGGGAAGGAGCATAGCGGCCAGTATTGCGATAATCGCAATTACAACAAGAAGCTCTATTAAGGTGAAGCTGTACAGCTTCACCTGCCCTTGGGCAGGTGAAAGACCTTCTTCTTTGCCATAAACACGATCACAGCAGAGATGTGATCTTTTCACAAGGAGTTCGATCAAGGTGAATTTTTTGCTTTTCATATTATTTTTTCTTCACTTCTTCGAGAGTAACATCGTCAAACCAGGCAGTTCCGGTTGCGTTCATGATCCTCAAACGCACATAGGGCGTGATTTTCTTGCCGTTGGAAAAATATTTTTTCCCTGTATCGGCGGGGGTGGTGAATTCAAAGCTCTGGCGCACCCACTTGCCGGAGCTCCCCGTCAGGCTGTTGGTGGGGAACCAGCGGTTGCCGGTGTCGTAAAAGTTGAAGGTGATACCGCCCCCTTTGCGCAAGGGAACCACATTTTCAAAGTAGAGATAAGCTGTAAGGCGATAGGTGGTGTTGGGCTTCAATTTGGGGATATACTGCCCGGCATAGATGTCAGTCGAACCTTTGCTGTTGCTGAGCATGAGGGAAGGAGGCGCTGTAAAATAACGGTTGCGGTCCAGAGTCCACTTTGAAGTGGGTTTGAGTTTGTTGGGCAGCCACCAGTTGCCCAGGAATCTGCCCCGGGGCTTGGCGGAAAATTCTCCGTTTTCCACAGCATTGGCACTTTTCTTTTCCTCTTTCAGCACCATGGTACCGTAGTTTTCAAGATCGTGGAATCCTCTGACAAAGGGGCTCCAGGTATAGAGCGTGGCATGTCCGACGCCTGAGGAAAGGATCCTGTTCCGGGAGAAGTTGACGGGGAATCCTGCTTTGTTCCAGTTGCCCAGAGATTTCTTGGGGAGTGTCACAACAGCTTTATAGCCTTTGGCAGTGGTGGTGAATACACATTTGACACCGGAGTTCCAGCGCTTGTCGCCCACAGATTTATTGCCGTGGAGGACCATTTTCTGGTCAAAGATACTGTTTTCCACGTTGATGATGATCTGGTAATAGTTCTTCCGGTCGCCGCTGGGGTTGAGGAAGAGTTCGATACCGGCGTCACGCCAGATGTCTCCGGCATCCCGGGCACGCTTTATAGAGACCTGATCTTTGAGCTTGGGTTCTTCACAGTCAAAGGTGAAAAGGAAATTCTCTTTGTCTTCAGCAATGGAAACGACCGTGCTGACAGGAGCTTGAGTCACCTTTTCCTTGTCAGGACGGATGAAGGGGCGCAGATAAGCTGCCTTGCTCCTGGAACAGGTGAATTTCTTTGCCGCATCGGTCCGTTCAAAGTAGGTACTGCGGGCATCGGTGAGGGCAGTGAGCCACTCAGAGCGGAAGAGTTTCACGCGGGCAAGAGAGGCTTTGTCGTTTTTGACCAGCTTTTCAGCCTGATCAAAGTATTTTTTAGCTTCAGCAATACGTTTGGGTGTGTAGATCTTGTGCCACAGATCGTAGTCCGAAGGAGGCACCACGGCAGGTCCGAGGATGGTCTCTATCTGGCGCCCGACGATCTCTTTGAGCCAGATCTTTTCAAACATATCAAAAAGTTTTGCCATGACAGGAGCGGCTTTGCCGAACATGAGATGGTGGTGTTCGGCAAGAAGGGCGTCAGTATCGGTCTTGTTGTCCCAGGCATATTTGCCGAAAAGGTAGTAGACAAGATAGTTGTTGATGTAGCGGTCGGTTTCACTTTCGAGGTAGTGTCCGGTGACGTATGGAGTTGTCTGTTTGAGATAGAGCGCCACAGATTTGGGGGTGGGGGAGGGGATACCGACAAAGGCGGTTTTGCCGAATTTGCAGAGATAGTTCCAGAGCCACACTTTGTGGTTGAGCTTTTTGGTCCAGGCGATGATTTCGTTGAGATCCCGGTCCTGCCTTTTGGGATCGTTGACTCCCCAGGGACCACGCTCAGCCACCATGACAATGAGATTATCGGGGAGTTTGACCTTGGGAATGTCACGGTAGGGATAATATGCCATCATTGTGACAAAACCGGGAACTTTGGCTTGTTTGATACGGTTGGCGATCTCAGCGGCAAAGGTCCACATGAATTCAGTGGCATAGTTGTCGCCAGGCTGGAAGACCTTCTGACACTTGGTGCAGCGGCAGCGGTAGTAGGAGTCCTGAGGCATGATGTCGGCGTAGCCGGGCTGGAATCCTGAGGGGTCCCATCCGGGAGTGCCCGTACGGGTCTTGACGCCCCGTTTGGAAGCCCTTTCGCCGGAAAGGAAACTTTTTACATCCTGAAAGATCTCTTCCCGGATCCCGGAGGAGTAGCAGAGGGCGCCGGGGTGGGGCATGGAAAGATTGTTGTGGCGTTTGCCGTTGTCAAGAAGGGCGAAATAGTCAGGATTGCTCTTGGCAAAACGGTAGATGTAACCCAGCCGTGAAAGTCCGTGGCAGCTGGGAACGTAAGCTGTCTCAAAACGATAGCGGTAAGAGGCGAGGTTCTTTTCGTACCAGGCGCGGTCAGAAGCATTTTTCCGGGGCCAGGCGCCCTGATACTGGGAGACTTTTCTGTTGATGTAATCAGGATAGTCAAAAATGGTCACTGCAGGCAGATCGAGGGATTTTTTTGCAGGCAGTATGGTTCCCAGTTCGCCGGGGAAATAGAATCTTGCGCCGGCGAAACGCTCCAGAAAATCATAGACACCGAAAAGGGTTGCACGTTCATAAACGTTCCCCCAGATACCGCCTTGGAGGCTTCTTACTGGATTATGCTTTTTTGAATCTCTTCCGGCGATGAAAATACCCTCTTTGCTGATTTTCATGGTGAAGGATTCCGGATGGTGTTTGGCTGGATCGATACCGGCTTTCTGACACCACGCACTGAATCCGAGATAGATATTGATCTTGCCCTTTTGGGGAGCACGGTAAACATTGAACTTGCCGCCGAGGATCTTACCCAGCATATCAGCCATTTCCTGTGCCGCAAAACGGGTCACAGCCGAAGCGTCGGGAGCAACGACGATGGCTGTGTTGCTTTTGTTCAGCGACAAAAGTTTTTGGCTGCCGATCTGCTTGATGCGGGGAAGGCGCTTGGGCATGTTCGGGGGATCGGGGACAACTGCACCTGTGAGGGCAACAGCTGATGCCAACAGCATGAAAAGAATTGTTTTTTTCATAAATTTTTCTCCTTGAGGTTGTATTTGTATCGTCTTTTTCAGCAGACCTTAAAATATCACTTTGTATAGGAAGCAAGGGATTTGCCGTATTTTCTGAAATCCAGCAGAAACTCTGTCCAGTCAGCGGGGAGTTCAATGAGCTGATTGTGATTGAGAGATTTTGCCTGATTGAGTGCGAGGAGTGCTTCACGCTCCTCTTTGCGCTGCAGATGGATGTAGGCTTTGACCAACAGTCCCAGAGGGGTGATGTTTCCCATTGAAAGTGTTTCAAGCGCAGCGCCGGATGAACCTTTTTTATATTGAGCAAAAGCCACCCGCGGACGGTATTTTTCAGGTTCTCTGTCAAGTTCAATGAGCTGGCGGTTGTACCAGATGACATTGTTCCAATCCCTGCTCCGTGCAGCTTCAGCCGCTGCGGCGGTGAGAAATTTGGTCATATTGCTCCTTTTGTTCAGCATTGGAGCGAGTTTGGGCTCCAGATCCAGATCCGGAGGCGCTCCGAGGCTGCGTGCCGATTCGTAAAACTTGACCGCCTCAAAAATTCGGTTTGGATCTGTATTGTAGATCAAACGTGCCAGCTCCAGTTTGGGGCGCGGATCTTTGGGGGCTCTCGCCGCCGCCAGCATAAGCAGCCCGGAGGCTTTGGCATACTGTCCGTTCCCGGCGGCGATCAGACCGGCGGCGATTTGGAGATCGGGATTCTCCTGATTCCTTTTGAGAAGAGGTTCAATGATCGCTTCTGCATTTCCGTAACGTTTCAGGGAAATATAAGCGTTGGCTGTTTCCAGAGCAAGATCGATGGAGTCCGGTTTGGCATTCCGCGCCCGGCTGAGGAGAGGGGCGGCTTCTGCGTAATCGCCCCGCAGTGCCAGAAGTTTTCCCAGAAGTTCTGCCGCCGTGTAATTGTCCGGATCAAGTTTCAATGCGGTGCGGTAGTTCCAGACGGCAAGCTCATCTTTCTCGTTGGCATCGGCAAGTCGTCCGGCGGAAATGTAGTCTTCCGCTTTGCCAAGAGGTTTGAGAGAGGCTGCCGGTGTATAATCTGCCGGTGCAAATGCGGGCATGGGACGTGCCGCAAGCTCTTTTTCGAGTGCTGCACGCTTTTGGACAAGTTCTTCATTGAGAGTCCGTTGACGGTTCAATTCATCCCGCATCTGTTCCAGACGGGCGATTTGCAATTTAGCCTGAGCCAGTGCAGGTGCCAGATTTCTGGCATCTGCCAGTTCAACGGTCAGCTTTCTCAGCCGTTCAGCTTCTGTACGGAGCCGGTTGTAATTGGCAAGCTCTGATTTCAGAGAGGCAAGTTCTGATTCTGCTTTCAAGCTGCGGTTTGAGAGTTCTTTGTTGAGCTGCACGATGCGGCTGTTTTCGTTTTCGATCCGACGGACTTCAGAAGCCACAGTGAGAAGGCGATCATTTTCCCCTTTGAATTTCTCCTGTTCAAACTGACTTTTTTTCAAAGCACTGCTGAGGCGGGTCAATTCAGCTTTGAGATGGGGGAGCTGTTCAAGTTTGGCACGCATCCTGGTGTTGCTTATGCGTACTTCAGCAAGAGTTTGCTCCAAGTTGACATTTTTTGCATTGACACTTTTCAGAAGCGTATTTTCCCGGCGGAGTTCTGCAATTGCTGCTGCGTGTTTTCTGGCGGCTTCCTGCGCCGCCCGGGCAGCTTGAGCGGCTTGAGCTTCCTGAGCAGCCAGGGCTTCCCGGGCAGCTTTCGCCTCTTGAACCGCCTGGGCAGCTTTGGCTGTTTGAGCCGCTTGAGCTTCCCGGGCAGCCTTTACCGCTTGAGCAGCTTTAGCGGCTTGTTCTGCTTGTACCCGCAGGGCTTCCCTGGCAATTTTTGCCTCTTGAACCGCTTGAGTTTCCCTGGCAATTTTTGCCTCTTGAACAGCTTTGGCTGTCAGGACAGCTTGAGCTGCTTGAGCTGCTTCCTGAGCCGCTTTGGCGGCTTGAGCTGCCTGGGCAGCTCGAAGGGTTTCCAGAGCCGCTTTAGCGGCTTGAGCGGCTTGTTGTGCCTCCCGGACTGCTTTGGCAGCCTTGAGCGCTTTGATGGTCTGCTCTTGGATTTGAGTCTGTGCCGCAGCGATCGTTGCGGCGGCAGAAGCCGCAGCCGTTTCGGCATCAGCTTTCAGACGGCGGATCTCTCCTTCGGCATTTCTGAGCATTTCGATGGTCTTGGCCTGATCCGCAATCAGTTGGGCAGTCCGCTGCCGCAGTGATTGGAGCGCAGATGCTTTCCGGGAAAGCTCCCGGTTTTCTGCGGAAAGACTCTCATGATCTCTGGAGGCCTTTTGCAGAGCTTTCTCTTTTTGTGCCAATTCAGCACGGAGTTTGACCGTTTGCTGCTGCAGCTGTCCCATGGAGGCAAGCTGCAGCTTCATCTTGGCGATCTCATTTTCCCAGAGAACTCTGCCTTGGATAAGTTCCTGATTCTGCCGTCTGAGTCTGGTTGCTTCATCTGCCAGAGGTTGTGTCTGAGCCAACTGCATCTTGAGTTCGGCGATTTCTCCGGAAAGTTTTTGTGCACCGGCAAGTTCTGCTGACAGCTTGCGCAGACGCTCAACTTCTTTTTTCAGCATTGTGTGATCTGCCAGTTTTGCTTTCAATGCCGCATTTTCTGTGCCCATGGGGCGCAGTTGCCTGAGTTCTTTTTCAAGGCGGGATTTTACAGCGTTGAGCTGCTCATTGAAACTTTGTTCCCGGCGCAGCTGCTGCTTCAAGCCGTCAAGTTCAGCCAGACGGAGCTTGATCCTTGCCAATTCTGCTTCACGGGGTTTAGCAGCTTCGGCGGCGAGTTTGTTCTGGCGGTTTTCAGCCTGAAGGGCAGTGAAGTTCGCCTTTAATTCACTGTACCGGCGGGCAAGTTCCTGAGCGTTTGCAGAGGCGCCGGTCAAAGCTTTGAAGCGATCCTCGTAATTGATCCTTTCAGCATGGAGTTTGCGGTTTTCGGTCTGCATTTCCCTGAGTGAACGTTCCAGTGCGCTTACTTTGCGTTCTTTCATCTTGCTGTCCGCCCGCTGAACAGCCAATTGTTCTTCATACTTATGCAGCTCTTTCTGAAGACGGTCTCTGTCGGATCTTGCGGCAGTCAGATTCTTGAAGTCTTCGCCTTCACGGAACTTCAACCGTCTTCTGAGTTCAGTTGTTTCAGAAATAAGTTTTTTCAACTCTGCTGAACTGCTGTTTGCATTGTTCCGCATATTTTCCAATTCCCGTGACAGGATCGCCGCTGCCGATTTTTCCCGCTGCAGTTCAGTGTTGAGCGCATTCAGGCTGTTGTTTTTCTCTTTGAGCTGTACTGCAGCAGCACTGTGTTTGGAGATCTCTTCAGAAAGCTGCAGACGTATCTTTTCAATGTCTCTCTGCAGTGCGGCGTTTTGCCTGGCGCTTTCCTGCTCTGCATTTCTGAGTGAAGTCAGGGAAGTCTGGAGCCTTTGGTTTTCTTCCAGAAGTTTGCGGTTTGCCGTTTCGCCTGCGCCTGAAGCCGCCAGCTTTTCACGGTATTTGATTTGCAGTTCATCAAGTTCCCGACGGATTTTCTTCTGTTGATCTTTTTCTGATCCGATGAGAGTATCCTGCTGTTCGATCCTCTTTTGGGCGCTTGCCAGATTGCGTGAGAGGAGTGAGTTGCGGTTTTCCAGTTGCTGCAGTTTGCGCTGCAAAGACTCAACTTCGCCTTTTAACTGCCGTCTGGCATTGTCCATCTGTTTTTTTTCGTCTTGCAGAGCGATCCTGCCGGCATCGGCGGCTTCAGAACGTTTTTGGGCAGCGGCGCTCTCTTTTCGTGCAAGATCCAGCTGCAGTCTCATGGTGATGAGTTGTGATTCAAGGGATTTGACCTTTTCATCGGGCAGGGAGGCTTTTTCAGCCTGGGCGCGGAACCTTTTTTCCAGGAGTGTGTAACGCTCCTGAAGTGTGCGTTGATCCCTGAGAAGATTGCTGATTTCGGATTCATAGTTTTTGCGGACTTCGTTCCGGCGTCTCAACTCTTCAAGTTCTGCTTTCAATTCTGACAGCTCCCGGCGCAAAGCCAATTCGCGGGGACCTTCTGTCATTGAAGAAGGGGCATTTGCTCCATCGCCGCTTTCCCTTTCCTTCCGGGCTGAAGGTCCCAGAAAAGCCGTCATGCGGCGGCTTTCTTTTTCACAATCTGCAATGCGTTCTGTGATGACCTTCTGATTCCAGTCAGGACGGCTTTTGCGGACCATCTGATAATATTCCAGAGCCTGGTCAAAGGATTCTTTTGCTTTGGTATAGTCCCCTTTTTCTCTGAAAATCTCACCTTTTTCAAAACTGGTATAAGCCATACGCCATGCGTCCCAGGGGGAAAGTCTGGGTCTGCCGGAGCCGGCGGCAATGACTGCTGCCGTTAACAACAGCAGAAGAATCGTCTTATATTTCATCCTCAATAAACTCCTTGAATTTATGGCATAACTTCAAATCAATGGAAAAAACGATTTTTGCACTGCCGTTTTCCTGATATTCGCACTCATATACTTTCCCGGCGGAATAGGCAAAAGCCACAAGATCCGCCCGTTCCGGGGGCAGCATCAGTTCCAGGATCTTTTGCTCGGCTCCGGCAAGAGTTGTCAAACGCTGTTTCAACCGGTCGAAGCCTTCCCCCGTGGCGGTGGATATAAAAAGAGCCTGGGGGAAAAGTCCTTTGAGCCGTGCCAGCAGTACGGAATCCTCCACAGGATCGACTAAATCGACTTTGTTGAAAATCACCTGAATTTTTTTCTCATCAGCTCCGATCTCTTTGAGGACCTCCAAAGTTGTTTCCCACTCCTGTTCAAGCTGCGGCGAGGATATATCCAGCATCAGCAGAAGAAAGTCCGCAAGGACCGCTTCTTCAAGGGTGGATTTGAAGGCTTCTACAAGAGAATGGGGCAGTTTACGGACAAAACCGACGGTATCAATGAGAACCAGTTCCGTGCGGTTGCCCAGA
The DNA here is from genome assembly GCA_017457065.1 of Lentisphaeria bacterium. Classification (GTDB taxonomy): domain Bacteria; phylum Verrucomicrobiota; class Lentisphaeria; order Victivallales; family Victivallaceae; genus UBA1784. The sequence goes on along the minus strand of JAFTIE010000064.1, from coordinate 7,784 downwards.
TCCACCTTTCTGGCGGTGGGGTCCAGTGTCGCAAAAAGCTGATCCTTGACCAGGATATCAGCTCCTGTGAGGGCGTGGAGAAGGGACGATTTGCCCACGTTGGTGTATCCCACAATGGCTCCCTGAGGTACCGGACGGCGCAACCTTGCTTTTCTGCCGGTGGTGCGTTGTTTGCGGACAGATGCGAGCTCCTCCGTAAGCTGCTGGATCCGCCGTTTCAGAAGCCTTCTGTCGGTTTCGAGCTGGGCTTCACCTTCGCCGCGGTTGGTTGCACCGCCGCCCCGCTGACGTGAAAAGTGGCTCCAGGCACGGGAAAGGCGGGGAAGGGAGTACTCCGCCCGGGCAAGAGCCACCTGAAGCACAGCTTCGTGGGTATGGGCCCTTCGTGCGAAGATATCCAATATGATCTCCTCCCTGTCGGTGACGGGGACTCCCGCCAGACGCTCCCAGTTGCGCTGCTGTGAAGGGGTAAGCGTGGCGTCAAAAATAACGCAATCAGCCTCACACTCCTGGATCAGTTGTGCTATTTCCGCAGCTTTCCCGCTGCCCATCATGTATTGGGCGTGAGGTTCACGCAAGCGGACGATTTCCGGTTCAAGGGGGATCAGATCGACGTTGCGTACCAGTTCAGCCAGCTCATCCAGCTGTTCCATGACTTCGGCATCGCTCTCATTGCCAGAGGCGATACCGACCAGAAATGCCCGATGAACTTCAATTTTGGCTGCGACTTCTATCATTGGCAAAAGAAAAATTTCAAGATGGTTTGGATGTACTGATCCCAGAAATCCCAGCTGTGGATACCGGGATGGCTTTCAAAGATGTATCCGGGGATACCGCTTGCTTCAAAGGCGTCTTTCAGTTTGAGATTATCCTGCCAGAGATAGTCTTCAGTTCCGCATATCTGGATGAAACGGGGGACTTTCGGGGCAGAGGGGAGCTTTTTCAGCAGTTCAAAGAGGTCATTCCCATCGGCTGCCAGCTGCTCCGGAGAACCGAAAATATCCTCGAAGTCCCATCCGGCATAGCGGGGATCACCGAATTTTGCGGCGATGTCGGTCACTGAGGACATGGCACCGCAGGCGGCAAAGCGTTCAGGGTGGCTCATGGCAAGTTTCAACGCACCGTAGCCCCCCATGGAAAATCCGGCAACGCAGGTGTCTTCCGCTTTTGAACTTACAGGGAACAACTGTTGGATCACCCCCGGCAGTTCCTCTGAAATAAAGGTCCAGTATTTAAGCCCGTGTTTCATATCGGTGTAAAAGCTTCTGTCAACATCGGGCATGACAGTTACCACATCATCCAGCTTGCTCAAATAACGCTCAATGGAGGTACGGCGGAGCCAGGAGGAATAATCATCAGAAAGCCCGTGAAGCAGATAAAGCACCTTATATTCCCGGCGTTTGCCCGGTGTGGTGCCGTTTGCTTCATAATGCTGGGGAACAATGACATTGACATTGCATCCTTTCCCCAGAACTGCAGAACTGATAAAACATTGCATCAAAGCCATAACTCATACTCCTCAAATCGTTGTCTCAAAAGCCGAACTCAGGCTGGATTATACCCAAATCATCTTCGCCATCGGCATCTTTACCTTCATTTTTTCTGGAACTCCGCAGCGCTTTCCCTGAATCTTTTTCTTTTACGGGGTCGGGCGGAACGTCTCCCAGCAAGGGCGTGTCGCTGCTTTGCTCCGCAGGCGTTTCTTCTGAAACAGTTTTTATTTCAGCTTCGGCAGGCTTCGGCGGTTCAGATACCGTATCGGGACTCTCTGTTTTCCGGGGCTCTCTGACGACCTTTACTTCAGTTGCTTCTGAAGGCGCTGTTTCCGGAACAGGAGCTGTGTTGTTTTCTGTTTCAGTTTCCGGAACAGGAGCTGTGTTGTTTTCTGTTTCAGTTTCCGGAACAGGAGCTGTGTTGTTTTCTGTTTCAGTTTCCGGTTCCTCCTGATCGCCTGGAATGTTTGCGAATTGAGCGAGTTCCTCTTCAGTCAGATAGCGGTTGTGCGTGATCTTGACGAAGGTTTTGGAGCCGATCAAAGCTCCCCTTGCTTTGGCTGAGCGCACAGGGAACTCCATGAGATTTATTTCCCGGGAGGTATTTTTCCCCTTGCCGGAGGCTTCTGTCAGCATATAGACCGCATCAGCCCGGGGAGTCATGAGTTCCAGCTTGCATCCTTCGGGGCAGAGCTGGTATTCTTTATCCATGATATAGCCGCCGATGGAGGTACGTTTGCCGTAATATTTCCCGGTCTTTGTTTCCCGGTAAACGATTCCGAAAACAGTTTCCGCATCGTAACGGCGGAAATCGTAAAGCTTGTCTATAAAGAACTTATCTCCCGGCAGCGCAATGACCTTGTACATACCGTCTTTTCTCGTACACAAAAGCCGGTCAAATTCGTTGCAGACCACCGTATCGTCACTTTTGACGGCGGTACCGATATAACCGTTGCGGCGGTCCCACCCGATCTTGATATTGTTGAGTGCGGCGGCGCTGCGGTCGATTTTTTCCAGATGTTCGATTTCGGTATGTCTGGGGAAATCGGGACCGTATTTTTCCAGTATGGCAGTCAGATAGTCGATGGCATAATCGGTGAGGTGAGCCAGTTTTTTGCGCAGCTGCTTCATTTCTTCAAGGATCTCTGCCAGTTCTCTCTGGTTTTTCTCAATGTCAAAGCGGGCGATACGGCGCACCGGGAGTGCAAGGAGTTTTTCCACATCTTCATCGGTCACATCTCTTCTGAGCATATCCCTGAAGGGAGCAATGCCCTCGTGGACCTCGGCAAGTGCAAGTTCGTGGGTCTCACTTTCTTCGATCCTCTTGTAGATACGGTTTTCAAAGAAGATCTGTGCCAAAGTCTTGGCGTGGAAGAGTTCAGCCTGCCGTTCAAGGGCGATCTCCAGCTCCCTTTTCAGGTAGTAGAGCAGTTTTTCGGTGTTCCGTTTCAGGACTTCACTGACAGACATGACGCAAGGACGTCCCTCACGGATCACTGTCAGATTGACGGAAACGGACTTTGAGCAGTCCGTATACATGTAAAGGGCCTGACGGGTCTTTTCCAGATCGTAACCCCGGGTGGGGGTGATTTCGATTTCCGCTTCTGCACTTGAAAAGTCTTTGACGCCTGAGATCTTGATTTTATTCTTGTCAGCCGCCTTTTCAATGGAGGCAATGAGACTTTCTGAGGTGCAGACAGCAGGGATCTCCCGGATGATGAGTTTTTTATGTTTTTCATCCAGTTCGATTTTCGCCCGGAGTATGATTTTCCCGTTGCCGTCATCGTATTCAGAAACATCCATCAGTCCCCCCTGGCGGAAATCAGGATAAACGGCAAAATCCTCTCCTTTGAGAATACTGATCTGCGCCTGGATCAATTCGCAGAAGTTGTGAGGCAATATGGTTGTCGCCATACCAACGGCGATACCGTCACTGCCCAGCATAAGGAGACTGGGGATCTTCACCGGCAGCACAACGGGCTCTTTGCTTCTGCCGTCATAGGAGTCCACAAACTCAGTCAGGTCGTCGTTGAAAAGGACCTCTCTGCCCAGTTTGGAAAGTCCGCACTCGATGTAACGTGAAGCGGCGGCGGGACTTCCTGTGATGGGGTTGCCGTAGTTGCCCTGCTTGATGATATAGTACTCTTTGTTGGCAAGGACAACCAGAGCGTCCCCGATGGAGGCATCGCCGTGGGGGTGATAGTGCATCACATTGCCGATGACATTGGCGGCTTTGTGTGTTCTGCCGTCATCGATCTCTTTCAGCGCCCAGAGGATACGGCGCTGAACGGGTTTGAGACCGTCATCCACATCAGGGATGGCACGGTCTTTGATCACATAAGAAGCATATTCCAGAAAGTTCTTATCGACCATGGCACGCAGATAGGCATCGTTACCGCGCTGGTTGACAGCTTCATCGCCCTGAGGAAGTTCACTTTCCTGAAGCGGGATCATGTTGTTTTCGTTTTCGTCACTCATATTTGCTTACCGTCAGGTTCGTCATGATATAATCTTTTCGCTGAGGAGAGTTGGGCCCCATGTAAAACTTGAGCAATTCAGGAACATTGCGCATACTGTCAAGGGTCACAGGGAGCAGTTTGATCTCTTCGCCGATGAACTGTGCGAACTCTTTGGGGGAAATTTCCCCCAAACCTTTGAAGCGGGTGATCTCAGCTTTTGAGCCCAGTTTTGCGGCGGCAGCGTCACGCTCTGCTTCAGAGTAGCAGTAGTACTGCAAAGGATTTTCTGCAACCTTGTCGCTCTTTTCCTCTTCTTTTTTGCGGGGACGCTTGCTTTTGCTTTTTTCTTTGGTGGCAGCTTTTGGGTCCCGGACACGGAAGAGGGGAGTTTCAAGGACATAGAGATGTCCTTTGAGGACCAGCTGTTCAAAGAAGGTGAGAAAAAAGGTTATGAGCAAGTTGCGGATGTGCATACCGTCCACATCAGCATCGGTTGCGATAATGACTTTGTCATAGCGCAGATTTTCAATATCGTCCTCGATGCCCAGAGCCTGAGTGAGAAAGTAGAACTCCTCGTTTTTGTAAAGTTCTTCCCGTGTGGCGCCGAAGCAGTTGAGGGGTTTGCCCCGCAAGGCGAAGATCGCCTGATTTTCGGTCTGGCGTGATTGTTCGATGGAGCCTGCAGCGGAGTCGCCCTCTGTCAGAAAGATCATGGTTTCCCGGGGCTCTTCACCTCTGGGCCATTTTTCGCCCACATGGTATTTGCAATCCTTGAGTTTGGGGATCCGCAGACGGCTTTTGGCGGCGCTTTCCTTGGAAAGTTTTTTTGCCTCCTGCATCTTGCGGTGGACTGATTCGTTGCGCTGGACCTTGTCGAGAATGACATCAGCGATCTCAAGGTTCTTGTGGAGAAAGTCAACGATAGCTTCTCTGACAGCATTGACGATGGGACCGCGTACATCTGTATTGCCCAGTTTGTTTTTGGTCTGAGCTTCAAAGATGGGGTCGGTGATACGGATGGAAATGGCGCCCACCATACCGTCACGGACGGCATCTGCCTTGAAGTTCTTGCCTGAGAACTCGTTGACCGCTTTGAGGAGACCTTCTTTGAAAGCGGACAGATGTGTTCCGCCGTCATTGGTGTACTGACCGTTGACAAAAGAGAAACAGTTTTCGCCGTAGTTGTCGCTGTGAGTCAGAGCAAATTCAATACCGAATTCCGCACTGTCGGAGCGATAATATATAATGTCATAAAGGCGGTCGTCTCCGGTTTCCACATTGAGAAGATCTTCAAGACCTTTTGCTGAGTAGTAGCGCTGGTTTCTGTAAAGGAGCGAAAGCCCACTGTTCAAATAGGCATACATCCAGAGTCTTTTTTCCACATACTCGTTGCGGTAGACATAATTTTTGAACTGTTCGGGATCGGGACGGAATGTGGTAAAGGTTCCGTTGCGTTCTTCGGTGGAGCCTTCGTCGGTGCTCTGGAGTTCTCCATACGCAAAGCGAGCGGATTTGAATTTCCCGTCACGGACGGATTTGACTTCAAAATAGGTGGAAAGGGCGTTGACCGCCTTAGTACCCACGCCGTTCATGCCGATGGAACGTGCAAAGGCGCCTTCGGCATATTTGCCGCCTGTGTTCATGACAGAGACACAGGCGACCACGCTTTCAAGGGGGATTCCCCGACCATAGTCCCGCACAGCGACGGTGCCGTCTTCGGCGATGGAGATCTCAATGCGTTTGCCTGCGCCCATGATAAATTCGTCGATACTGTTGTCTATGACCTCTTTCAGAAGGACATAGATGCCGTCGTCAGGATGACTTCCGTCACCGAGACGGCCGATATACATCCCCGGACGTTTCCGTATATGTTCAAGTCCCGAAAGGGTTTGAATTGAACTTGCGTCGTATTCTCCAGCCATGTTGCTTCAAAAATCCTCAAAAAAGAAATACTTTCACAATTGAAGGCTCCCTGAACCCTTATTGTATAAGTACGCAGTGATAATTCGTTTTATAATATAACATGGATTCAAAGGAATTGCAAGCTCCCCGGATGACCCTTTAGAGTGTGGAATAGAGTTTTTTGGTTCTTTTTTCAAAAAATTGTATTATTCCCCCTTGACATTTCTTATTTTTGTGATATATTAAGCATACAAACGAATTGCGGAGAGATGGCTGAGTGGCCGAAAGCACAGGTTTGCTAAACCTGCGACGGGCAACTGTCCGAGGGTTCGAATCCCTCTCTCTCCGCCATTTTTATGCTCAAATTTCAACAAAATGTCCCCTCTTTTCCCCACTTGGGGTTGCAAAATGCCCATTGTTGTGCTATAATCAGCCATAACCTGTTATTTTAGGTATTCGTATGGCAAAAGCAAAAAACAAGGTTGAGTCTGTGAAACTTGAATTCGGATCTGTAAGACAAAAAACTCCTGGCGGAACTTACTATTTCCGTTACCAAATCAATGGTATACGGAAAGAAATTCCTTTGCACACAACAAGCAAAGAAGATGCTATCCGACAAGCAAAAGAATTGATCCCGGTGACCAAATCCAAAAGTATTGATATGGTTGCCGCTCATGTCAAACAGGCAAAAGGGCTGGAAAAAATAGAAAGAAAACTGCCATTGGATGAAGCATGGCATATTTACTCAACTCATCCGGATAGAGCTACGCCCCACACCGTCAGTGAACAACTTGCATATAAGACAACATTTGAAGAGTTTTTATCTTTCATATCGACCTTGCCTTATGGAATCGTCAGTATCCATGAGGTTGATCCCAATACAGTTGAGAGTTTTGCGTCATGGATGAAAACAAAAGCTCTTGCTGTTGATACGCATAACCGGAAAATTAAGCGGCTGCGTAAAATATTTGATGTCTTGAAAGAGTATTATCCTCAAAGCAATCCATTTAAGAGTAAACATCTGCTGCGTAATATTCGTGAAGAGCAGGATTCCGTTATCCGCCGTCAGGCTTTTTCACGTCAGGAAGAGTTGCAGATTTTGGCTGAATTAAAAAATCCGGCACGCAAACTTATGAATAAGGAAGAAATACGGATCGTTTACCATATCGGTATGTTCACCGGTCAAAGGCTGAAAGATTGCGTATTGATGCAGTGGCAGAATATTGATATGGAACGTCGCCGCATTTATGTCAAACAGTTCAAAACCGGCAAGGAAGTTTCAATTCCGATTGCCCCGGAGTTGTATGAAGCTCTTGAAACTGCAAAAACATGGCAAATCAATCAATATGTCTGTCCGAAATCTGCCGCACGTTACAACAAACTTAACGAAGCAGGTAAAAATGTAGGCAATAACCTTGTCAATATTGATGTTTTGCGGGTGATCCGTTGGATTGGCTTGGAACCATCAGTTTCTGTCCCCGGACGAAAAAAGAAAATGACACAATACGGTTTTCACTCATTGCGGCACAGTTTTGCCAGTTTTTGTGCCGAGGCAGGCGTACCTAAAGCGGTGTTACTTTCTATTCTGGGAACAGATAGCGACATCGCCGACAAATATTATACCCATGTCGGAGATGCAGCACAGGAGCAGGCAATTCGGGCAATCAGTTTTTCCGGCGTGGAGAAAACTGATAATGAACGGATCGCTGCCGCTATAGAGTTCCTTGATAAAGAAAAACCGACTCCTGAAAACTGGAATCGGTTGAAAGAAATATTGTCTGAATAATCAACTTGAATTATTCTCTGCCGGGAGTTGAGACTTATTTTGTTCGTCTTCCGGCAGAGTTAAAATGTATTTATAAACATCAATGTTATAATACCGTACAGCTGTGCCGACTTTACGTCTCTTAAACGGGAATACGCCATCCCG
>JAFTIE010000063.1 GCA_017457065.1 Lentisphaeria bacterium | reverse complement strand
TTGTCAAAGCGCCCTCGCTTCGATCTGACAAAGGGAGCGTTTTCGGCTGTTACCTTACAGGTAGCAACCTCAAACTACCCTTTGCAGCTCTTTGCGAATGGCATCTTTGCCATTTTTTGAATGACTTTTGAAATTACCTCCCTTGATTTGATAATACTTTACATGAGACAATGGGTAAATGCAAGACAGGACAATGAAAAAACAGAAAAATTTCTCAACAAAAGTTGGGAGCATGGCACAGAATCGGCTCAGTACAGAAAAAGAAAGATTTTTCTCTTTTCTGAACATTGTATTGTCCGGTGTCAGGCAGTATATTAATCCAAACTTTAAAAATAAAGGTATGACAAGGTATCATGAAGAAAAATCCCTCTGCTGCTTTTGAATTGCCGGAAATCATCTTTGCCCGCAAGGTGGCTTATGCCTCCTGCTATTCACGGAACTGGCACGCTATCAAAGAGCATCAGATCTTCCATCTGCTCAAGGGGAAGATCACACTGGAACTTGAATCAGGACTCAGTTACGCTGCCGCCCCGGGGGACACGCTTTTTCTTCCTGCCAATGTGCGCCACCGTGACCGTTTCCACGAGTCGGAACCCCCTGAGCTTATCCATCTGCGCTTTCTCTGGCTGGATTCAGAACGGTTTTTTGCCCACGCCGCCCCCGACTGCATCAGCCGTTTTGCTCCTTCTGTCAAGGCGGACATCAGCGCCATGTTCAAGCTGCTCCACTTGCCTTCACACCGGATGGATGGGAAATTTGACTCTCCCATCCAGCGCCGGAGAATTACTTTGCAGCTGGGCGCCATTCTGGGGTACTGCATGGAGCAGTTTTTCGCCCCCTTTGAAGAACTCCCCGACCGCAGCAAAAGCCGTTTTGATGAAATACGCCGTTACATCGAAGATCAGCTTGAAAGTCCCCTCACACTGACAAATACAGCCGCCCATTTACGCATAAGCCCCAGAACTCTTTCAAGGCTTTTCAGAGAGTATGTCAAGATGTCTTTTCATGATTATCTGCTCAGCCGAAGGATGGAGCGTGCAAGGGAAATGCTTGAAGGTAAAGAACATACACTTTCTGAAATCGCCTTTGCTTTGGGCTTCAGCGACCCCGGATATTTCGGGAAGGTTTTCAAAAAACATTTTTCTGTCACACCGGGAAAATTCAAATGACCTGAATTTACGATAAAATGGCTTGATTTTACCATAAAACGGTGTTGATAACAAAAAAACACGGTGATATATTATTTCTGTCATCACCTGTTGTCAACTCATTGAAAAGGAAGATCACCACCATGAAACTGTTTTTTTCTCTCCTTCTTTGTTCGGCGGCTTTTCTCACTCAGGGAGCGGATTTCCGCCCCACAGCCAGATCCCCCCGGAGCATTTCCATCGGCAAACAGACTTTCCACCGCCTGAGTGCCGGAAACTTTGAAATCGTCTGCCGCAACCCCAAATGCAGTGTGAGCCGCTTTGCCGCTGAAGAACTTGCTTCGTTTCTGGGGCAGACTTTGAAGTGCAAACTCCCGGTCCTTTTGAAGCCTTCCGGTAAAAAAATTGTGATCTATGTGGGCGCTTCAGAGAATAAAGAGGTAAAGAAACTGGATCGTGACGGCTTTTATATCCGCACTGTCGGGAACGATATCGAAATCGCAGGACACGATGAAAGAGGCAACCCCCAAAGGAGTTACACCACCTACGCCCGGGGAACTCTTTTCGGTGTTTATGATTTTCTTGAACGCTTTGCAGGGGTGCGCTTTTACTTCCCCGGCAAATACGGTGTGGTTGTAACACCCCGCAAAACCCTTGAGATCCCCCGTCTCAATATCGTTGACCGCCCTGATATGCAGTTCCGTACCCTTTACCTCAACCCCGATCCCCCCCAGATGGAAGGGCAGAAGTTCGTCTACGAAGGGATCACCGAAAGGGAAATGCGCCGCCTCATCTCTCTGCGCAGCCGTTCCGATACCATGTTTCTCCCCAACTGTCACGGACTGGCACGTTTGGGATATGTTCAGCGTTTCGGCAAATCCAATCCTGAATTCTTTGCCCTCAAAGCTGACGGCACCCGGTACAACTCCCCTGACTCCATGACCTACAATGCCAACGGACAATTCTGTTTTTCCAACCCCGGACTCCGGGAAAATATCTATCAGGATGCTGTCGCCGTCCTCACGGGGAAACCCGCTTCCTCGCGGAACGTTATCATGCCCAACGGTCAATGTTACTGGGCAGGCATGTTCCGTGCCCCCTACTTCAACATCATGCCCAACGACAGTATGCCTGACTGTCTCTGCAAAGCCTGCCGTCCCCACCTCAAGTCCGGGGATGAAAAGCGTTCTGCTTTCTACTGGGATTTCTTCATCGACACCGCTCTGCGGCTTCAGAAAAACAAGATCCCGGGCTTTGTCACCACTATGGCGTACCATCCTTATCATCTGATCCCCAAACGTGCCATTCCTTCCAACATGATCGTCATGCTGGCGCTCCCCGGGGCGTGGCAGGAGGAAACCCCCGGTCCCCGCAAGATCTGCGACGAAAGGGTCAAGGCATGGGTGAAAAAGCTCAACGCCAAAACCTATCTCTGGACCTATGCCAACAAGCAGCACATGCCCTGGGTCCCCAACTTCGCTCCCCGTGCCGTGGGCAAATATTACGCCCGTCAGGCGCCCTACATTTTCGGAACTTTCTATGAGGGCGAAAATGACATCTGGCTCTACTCCTATTTGAACTACTATGTCCTGAGCCGTGTGTTGTGGAACTCCAAGGTCGACGTGGATGCCATCGTCGAAGAACACTACAAACTCATGTTCGGTCCCGGCGCCCCTGAGATGAAGGAGTTCTTTGACGCCCTTGAAAAGAAGTGGCTCAAAAATGTGGTGGGCAACATCGTTGAAACCTCTCTGGGACCCACCATCGTCCGTCCCCCTGAATACAAACTCTGGCAGGAGATCTACTCCCCCGCTTTCATGGCAAATGCAAGAAAACTTTTTGACACCGCTGCCAAAAAGGCGGCAAAAACACCTGAAGCAAGAGAGAGGATCAACTTCTTCCGCAGGAACTATCTTGCCAACATGGAAGAAGGCGCCCGCAGATTCGCCGCCAAGTGCGACGAAAGAGATGCCTGGGATGCCGTGATCCCCGAAATCAGTGCTGTCGAAAAGCCTGTCATAGACGGTAAAGTCAATGACAAAGCGTGGAAAAAGGTTCCCCCTCTCTGGCTGGTTCCCCGCAAAAATGAGAAAAACGAGGTCAAGACTCTCGTCTACCGCTGCCGGGATAAGGAAAATTTCTACTTCGCTTTTGTCTGTGAAGAGCCTTTCACCGCCAATATGTCAACCGCCCCCCGGCAGAACGACGACCCAAAACTCTGGATGGACAACACCGTTGAAGTGCTTCTTGACACAGAAGGCACCCGGAACTTCCATCAGCAGTTCATCATCAACTCAGACGGCAAAGTGACCGATCTTGTCATCAAACACCGCAAAGCCGACTACAAGTGGAACGCACCCCACACGGCAAAGGTTTCCGTCACACCCGGCAAAGGGTGGAGCGCTGAGATCTGTATTCCCGTCAAAGGTCTTGCCCCCATGCAGAAAAAGGATCGCATCCATGCCAACTTCACCCGTATCCGCATCCTGAAAAACCGCAAGATCGGCACAGTCCTCTACAACTGGTGCCGCATGGTGGAAGGACACCGTGCCGATGAGTTCGGCGTACTGCACTTTGCAGACAAAGGCAAAAAGAATCTTCTTAAAGACGGGGACTTTGCAAGCAAAACCTACCGCAATAATACCCGTCTGGGGCAGTGGAGCAACGGCGCCGGTTTGAACAGAGACACCCAATACTACCGAACCGAAGGAGCCTCGCTGCGCTTTGATGAAAAACGTTCAACCGTCCGCCAGTGGTTCAAGGGACTCAAACCCGATACCGAATATGAATTCGTCTTTTACGTCAGAATGGACAATGTCAAAACCACAGGTCCCAGAGGCGGACTTTATGCCCGTATCAACGACTGCGGCAAAAGTGCCCACTACCTGCCTAAGATCCCCCTGACAGGTACTATGAACTGGACAAGACAGGTGTACCGCTTCAAGACCTCCAAAAAGAGTGTCACCCAAGCCAACACCATTGATTTCAACTTCTACCGTGCCAAAGGCAGCGCATGGATCGACCATGTTGGTATCTATGAAGTGAAAGGAAAAGGGCAATAAAATGAAAAAAGCTCTTTTTTTCCTTCTGGTGTGTGTGATTTTTTCCCTTGGTGGTGCTCCGGCGGGATTTTCCCCCTCTCCTGTTTCTTTGCGGAAACTGCAACTGTCAAAGACAAGCACCACATTTCTGATTCGCAAGGGCAAAGTCCAAATGGGCGTTTATGCTCCCGGTGATGCCCCGCAAAAGACAGGTCAGGCGGCTGCTGAATTTGCTTCGTTCCTGAGCCGGATCTCAGGGAAGGAAAAAAGTGTTCCCCTGTTCACCAAAGTTCCTTCCGACTTTCAGGGAACTCTTTTCTGTGTGGGGGACAAACGCCTTGCCTCCCGGCTCAAGGTTGACCTCAAAAGCCTTGACCGTGACGGTTTCGTCATTAAAAGCGCCGGGAACAGGATCCTCATTGCCGGCGGCGACGCTCTTGATTCAGAGGGCGACGGCACTTTGTGGGGATGCTACGAGTTTCTGGAACGCTTCGGGGGCGTGCGTTTCTACTTCCCCGGCGAAATGGGAACCATCGTCCCTGTAAAGAGGGAGTGGGCTCTCCCTCAAATCACCCTTTATGACCGTCCTGACTCCATTTACCGGCGCATCTACTGGCCGGGGATCCATGGCGTGAAACCTGTCTGGCACGATCCCGCCACGGACGGGGAATGGCGGAAGGCTTTGAGCCTTCACGAAAAGCGTATGCGCCAGTCCACGCTCTTTCTCCCCAACTGCCACGGACTTGCCCATCTGGGCTATGTCAAACGCTTCGCCAAGAGTCATCCTGAGTACTTCGCTCTCAAAGCTGACGGCAAACGCTGTGACGGCTCCGTGGTCAAGGTCTCTTACGATGCTCCCGGACAGCTCTGTTTCAGTTCCAATATCATGGAAGAGATCTATCAGGATGCCAAAGCCATTCTGACAGGAGACAAAGCCATTGCCCAAAGGAAAATGACAGGTTACTCCAAATGGGCACATGCCAAACCCTTTTTCAACCTTATGCCCAACGATGCCATGGAGCGCTGCCGCTGTCCCCGCTGCGCCCCCCATTTCAAAGAGCTTATTGAAGGAAAAAGGTACAGCCGGAAGGGGGCGGATTTTCTCTGGAGCAAACTCCTGACCATCCCGAAAAGACTGCAGAAAGAAAAGGTTCCGGGCTTCGTCACCATGATGGCCTACGATCTCTGCAAAGAGCCCCCGAATGAAAAAATCCCCGCCAACGTCATCATCCAGGTGGCGGTGAACGGTCCCTGGAGCAAGGGACGCCCGGGGGAAAAAGAGGAACTTGATCTGATCAAAAGGTGGATCAAAGCCTACGGCAGCGCCAAGATCTATATGTGGAACTATCCCACCAAGTGCGCCGTAAAAGAGTTGCCGCTCATCCCCAACCACACGCCGGAGTGCATCGGGGAATATTACAAAAAGATGTACCCTTACAGCTTTGGGACCATGCTCAATGCCACCTCAGACCACTGGTTTTTCGGACATTTGAACTTCTACGTCTTTTCCAAAGTGATGTGGGATCACAAAACTGATGTCAATGCCCTTTTGAAGGAGTATTTTTCACTCATGTTCGGCAAAGGCGGCAGCACCATGGAAAAGATTTCCAGACGCCTTGAAGAGCTCTGGCTCAAGAAGATCTGCGGCAACACCGTAGAAACTTCTTACGGTCCTGTTTCATTTCCGCCTGATGAAATCAAACTCTGGAACGAAATTTTCAGCGCTCAAGAGGTCGCTTTCATTGAAACTCTCTTTGACAGTGCCATCAAAGAAGCCTGTAATGACAAAAGCGCCGTTTCAAGGATCCGCCACTGGAAAAAGTATATGTGGTCCCCCACGGCTGAGGGCAGAGCGCGCTATTTCAACAACCGGGGCGTCATCGACCGTTTTACGGTCCCCGTGATCCCTGTCAGAGAACAGGAACCCCTTTGGGGGAAAGAGATCCCCCGGGTCGCCCTTGTGCCCCTTAAAGGGGATGCAGCTGAAGTACAGACCTTTGTGCAGATGCGCTGCGATAAAGAGAACTTCTATTTCCGCTTTGAGTGCGAAGAACCTCAAACAGCCCGCATGGCGGCTCGGGTGCGTCCTTTTGAAGACAGAAAGATCTGGCAGGATAACGGCGTTGAGATCCATATCGACACCGAAGGCAAACGGCACTCCGGCTATCAGCTCATTGTCAACAGCTGCGGCTCCGTAGGTGATTTAAGTATCACCCCTGCCAAATTCGGGGAAAACTGGAGCTGGAACTCAGGCGCAAAAGCAAAGGTCACGGTGAATAAAAACAAAAACTGGATCGCAGAGATCACGCTCCCCCGTAAAAATATGGTTCAGGTGAAAAAGGGGAGATTCCACATCAATTTCAGCCGCCACAGAAACCTTGAAGCTAAAGGGGGCGTTTTGTTGTACACCTGGAGTCCCTTTGTCAAAAGTTTCGCCGATCTGAACAACTTTGGAACTGCCATCATTGCTCCGGCGCCTTCCAAAAACCTTTTCAGTGATCCTGACTTTGTTTACACCGGTATTCCCCGCTCCAAAGAACACAAATGGTACGGAGCTCTGCCGGTACGGGATACAAAAGTGTTCCGCACAGCGGGAGTCTCCATGCGGTTTGAAGGCAAAAAGAACGCTCTTATCCACAAAGTCCCCCTCAAGCCTGATACCTGGTACAGATTGGGATTTTTCCTTAAAATGGAAAATGTGAAACTGCTCCCCGGGATCCGCGTGACCAACGGCGGTTTTTACCTGCGGGTCGATGAGGGGGGAAAAGCACACTATTTTCCCAAGTTCGCTTACTACGGCTCCATGCCCTGGCTTTACCTGGAACACACCTGGCGGACAGGGGCAAAGGTGGGGCGCAGCTACTCCCCCTATATCCACTTCACGCTGCGCAATGTTACCGGCAAAGCATGGGTCGACCATGTAGAACTTACAGAGATCGCTGACAAATAAAAAAAGAAGGGGTTCCTATGAAAAAAGATTTTACCCTGATCGAACTGTTGATGAGTAAAACCTGTCAAACAGGTGTTTCTCTGTCGTATTACCTCAAAAAAGAAAACAAAAAAATACCTCATTATGCTTGCGAAGCAAGCGCTTCATGCCCCAAAGGGGCGCTTCATAATTTCCGCAGGAAAATGCTTCATACGGCGGAGCCGTGCTTCATTCGATCAGCGTTCACGCTGATCGAACTTCTGGTCGTTATCGCAATCATTGCCATTCTGGCTGCAATGCTGCTGCCCGCTTTGCAGCAGGCAAGACAACGGGCAAAGACCGTTTCCTGTGTCAATACTCTCGGACAGTTCGGAAGGATCACGGCACTCTATGTCTCAAATTACGAAGATTATCTTCCCAGTACCATCAACGGCAGTGAATGGAGCTGGTGGAGATTGGAAAACTCCCCTTTCAGAAAAATGTCAGATATGTGGAACTCCGCAGACAGCAACGAACCTCTTTCCGGCTGGGGACGCGCCCAACAGAACGGCGTATGGGATCTCCCCGGAAAATACCGCTGCCCGGATGTTCAGCGGGAAGAAATGGAAGCCGCCTGCAATAGCGTTTTCCCGGACAGTTCTCACCGGACTAAGAGGTGTCTGATCACTTATGGCGTCAATTTCAGATATATCAACATTTCCAGCAGCAACAAGCCCCTCAAACTGACGACCTACAGAAGACCCTCATGGTTCATCTACATAGCTGACGGCTTCGGGACCGGCAGTATCGGTTACAATGCTGAACCCTCTCAAGCAAGTTTTTACGAGACGATCCCTCCGCGGCACAACAACGGGGCAAACTTTCTCTTTGGTGACGGACATACCTCTTATATCAAGCTTCAGGCTTATCCGTCAGACCTGAATTACAACAATTACCGTTGGCGCCGTTTCTGGGATCCCAATGCCAACAACGGACAATAATAAAAGCACAAAAAAACAAATGAGAGAAGAACAAAAGTACGATTTCCGCACCAGAATGCGGGAGCATTATCTGAAGTACCGCCGCAAGGAAAATCTTTCCTGCGGGGCAGAAGAAGTTGAGATCGGCGGCAGCTGGCAGATCACTTGCGGTCCCCACTTTCTTGAGGAGCGTGCCGCCTTTGATTTGAAACGCTTTCTTTCCTCTGTCATGGGGGTGACTTTTGAGGAAAATGGGGGAAAAGAGATCCTCATTACATCCGGGAACGACCTTGAAGCCCGCCCCGGATGCTCTTTCAAAGTTACAGAAAACCGCATTGAGATCCGGGGAACCAATCCCAGGGGTGCCCTTTACGGGGTGATCCATCTTGAGGACATGATGCGGAACGCCGAAGCCCCCTTTCTCCCCAAAGGAGAGTTCAGCTATACCCCTCTGACCCGTATGCGGAGCACCCACTCCGGCTCAGGACTTGACCATTTCCCCGACTGGCAGCTGGATTGTATCTTGCACGCAGGATTCACCGCCATCGACCTTTTTGTCAGCGGCATAGATGAGACAACACAGGGACACGTTGACATCGCCGCTCTCATCGACCGGGCGGAGCAGTACGGACTTGATGTGGTGATCTACAACTACCAGACCTGTTATGTTCACCCCGATGATGAAGGGGCGGAAAAGGCTTTTGATAAAGTTTTCGGCGAACTTTTCCGCCGTTACCCCAAGGCGGCGGCGATCCATCTGTGCGGTGAATCCCTTGAATTCCCCAGCAAAGATGCCACGACTATCAAAAAGTCCGAGGTGGAGGAGGGGAGCGAAGGGCTTCAGGCGACACAGCAGCCTACCGGGTACTACCCTAACAGCGATTATCCTGATTACCTTGCCAAAGTGAGCCAAGCCATCCACAAAGCCGCCCCCGGCGCTGAGGTGATCTTCAACACCTACAACTGGGGATGGGCACCCCTTGAGCCCCGGAAAAAGTTCCTTGAAGCCATGCCAAAGAGCGTGAATTTGCAGGTGACTTACGATATTTTCAAATCCAATGACTCCCACGGACTCAAACGTCCTCTTATGGATTACTCCATCTTTGCCGTGGAGCCGGGGGAGTACTTTGACTCCGAGGTGAAAGCCGCCGCTGAGGCGGGGATCAGAAATATCCGTGTCACCAGCAACCTTGCGGGGACCACATGGGATTTCGGATGTGTCCCCTTTGCCCCCGTTCCTTTCCGCTGGGCGAAAAGAATGGAAATATTGAGAGAGTATTTGCTCAAGTATGATGTGAACAGCTTTTACGACTCCCACCATTTCGGATGGTTCCCCAATGTGTGCAATGATCTTGCCAAAGCGTATTTTTCTGAAACGCCTCCTGCCGATGCCGCAGAGTTTCTCCGTGCCGTCGCCCGCCGGGATTACGGGGAAAATGCCGCAGAGAATGTGGTGGAGGTGTGGAGACTCTGGAGCTCTGCCATGGATCACTATGTGGGCTCCAACGAGGACCAGTACGGTCCCTGGCGGGTGGGACCTGCTTATCCCTTTGTCTTTCACGTTGCCATCACCCGCACCATGGACGACAAGATCGTCAAATTCCCCTTTACCAAAAACGCTTACAAAAGTAATTGTATGGTGAAACCCATGTACACCCCCTTTGAAAACGACGCCCAGTCCCCCGGACCTCTGCGTTACAAGGTGGAAACCAGCGAGCTTGAGACCATGCTTGAAATGTGGGGAAAAGGAGTGGAGCTTCTTGAAAAAACGCTCCCTCTTGGGGAAAAGGAAAAGATGGAAGATCTGGAGCGTTTGCTGGGTATCGGCAAATTCTGTTACAACGCCATCCGCACCACTTTGGGGGTAAAGCGCTGGCGCATGGCGAACTTGCGTTTGCAGTGCTGTTGTGAAAGAGAGGAGATGGAAAAGATCCTTGAGGAACTTGAAGCGCTCCTTGAGGCGGAAAAAGAAAATGTCCTTGCCACGCTCCCCCTTGTTGAAGCTGACTCCCGTCTGGGGTGGGAACCCCGTATGGATTATGTCTGCGATGCTCCCCATCTGCAGTGGAAACTGCGCCAGCTTGCCATTGCCGCAGAAGAAATGACCGCTTACCGGAAAATGATCCGGCTTTGAAATATTGAGGAAAACAAATGAAAAATCTTGAAATCACCACCGGACTTTTCGGCGCCATGCCTCCGTCAGAGACTTTGGGGTCTCTGGTCAAAAGCATTGAATTGCAGAAACAGGGCGTCGAGGTCTTCATGCTCTCTGTGGGGGAGCCCGACTTTGATACCCCCGACTTTGTGAAACAGGCTTGTGCCGAAGCCATGATGCGGGGTGAAACCAAATACACTGTCCCTGCCGGTATCGGGGAGCTCCGTGAGGCTTGCGCCGCCAAATTCAACGCCGACGGCGTGAAAACTGCTCCGTCACAAGTCATCGTCACCCCCGGCGGTAAATTCGCCTGCGGAGCCGCCATTGCCGCTGCCTGCGGTCCCGGAGATGAAGTGATTTTGCCTGTGCCCTACTGGGTGAGCCATCTGCATTTGATAAACGCTTCAGGAGCAAAAGCGGTGCTGGTTCCCACACTGCCTGAGAACAACTTTGAGCTGACGGAGTCCGATCTGGAACGCTATGTGACAGAGCGCACCCGCATGGTGGTGCTCTGTTCCCCTTCCAACCCCACAGGGGCTGTGTACCGCCGGGAAGCTCTGGAAATGCTGGGCAGATGGGCGGTGGAAAAGAACTTTCTTGTCATGTCGGACGAAGTTTACGAAAAACTTGCCTACGATGAGAATAATCCCCATATCAGTATCGGATCTCTTTCTGAAGAGATCAACGATCATGTCATCACCATTGATTCCTTCAGCAAGAGCTACGCCATGACCGGCTGGCGTGTGGGATTCCTGACAGCTCCCAAGTGGCTTTCAGCCAAGATCGACGCTCTTCAGACCCATCTGGTTGCCAATGTGACCACCTTTGCCCAGTTCGGCGCCTTGAAGGCTCTGCAGGAGGGGGACGGGGTGTGCAATATGATGAAGGAGTCTTTTGCCAAACGCCGTGATCTTTTTTGCGGACTGCTGTCAGAGATCCCGGAAATATCTTTCATCCGCCCTTCCGGAGCCTTTTACGTTTTTGCGGATATCTCTTTTTCAGCTCTCAAGAGCATGGAGTTCTGCGACAGACTCATGGATGAAGCTCACATCGCCGCCGCTCCCGGATGCGGTTTCGGCGCAGATGATTTCGTCAGATTCTCTTACGCCTGTTCAGAAGATGTGCTCAAGCGTTCCATGGCAAGATTCAAGGAGTTCTGCGCCGGTCTGGCGTGACGACTGCGCTTGCACTTGACAAGCCTCCAGTACCGGAAAGCGCTCTGAGTGTGCCAAAGTGTGCAGTGCGCCGTCTTCGGGAGCAAGGCGCTTGCAACCTGCAAGCCCATATTGCCGATAATGTTTGGTCCACAGACTGAAACTACCCTTTTCCTGTGCCGCAGCCACGGGGGCATGGTATACCGTCGAGCCGGTTGGCAGTCTGCGGAGGTTGGCGTTGTTTTGACACAGCCCACTTGTATTGACCGGTGGACAAGGCACCCGCTGGCTGAAAAATCAATAAACCTACGCCGGAGCCGGGGACCAGCGAAGGCGCTTCGCGCCGAGCGCGCAGGGTTGGAACGAAATAAGCCGTTGCGGTATTCCGCAACGGGCGCGCCGACTCATGTCGGCGCGAATGGAGTGAAACCCGAGCAACTAAGCCCCCCGGAGATCAGCCGGAGGCTGTCTCCGGGGGGCGCTGTAATCAAAGATGAACGTCTGCAAAGTTCCGTCGGAGCCGCGCACCTTCTAAAAAAGTATTCCCCTTGCACCATACCGGTGCGCCGGACGCGCCGCAAGAGAGGGGGCTTGGGGGAGAGAGGCGTTGACGCCTCT
>JAFTIE010000062.1 GCA_017457065.1 Lentisphaeria bacterium | reverse complement strand
TCAAAACTCCTCAAAATTGTCAAAGCGCCCTCTTCTTCGATCTGATAAAGGGAGCGTTTTTCCGCCTTCGCATAAAGCTGCGGCGGGACAAGCGGCTGTTACCTTTCCCCCTCCGCATAAAGCTACGGCGGGACAAGCCAGGCAGCAAGTGCAAACTACCCTTTACAGCTCTTTGCGAATGACATCTTTGCCATTTTTTGAATTCTTTGTGAAAGTTGGGAAAGTATGAAAGAAAGAGAGCAGAGCGAAAAAAAAGAACTTTTATCCGTTCCGGGAACTCATGCGGATCTTGAGCGGAGTCCGGGCACAACAAAGGACTTTTACTGAGTTTGCTCCATTTTTGAGCAGTTCTTTTGCTGCAGTGCTTACCGTTGCACCGGTGGTGAGAACATCATCCAGCAAAAGGATATTTTTCCCTTCTATGGAACGGTCGCAGAGGGCAAAACTGTTTTTAAGAAATTTCTGCCGCTTGCTTTTTTTCAGCCGGGACTGATGAGGCGTTGCACGGGTCTTTTTCAATGCTTTGATCATAGGTTTCCCTGTTTCAGAAGCAAGGAGTGTTCCCAGAAGTTCTGTCTGGTTGTAGGAGCGTTCCAGAAATCTCCGCCAGTGGATGGGGACCGGTACGATCACATCGAACTCCATACCGCTTTCACGGAGCTTTTCAGCCGCCAGCATGGCAAGAGGGCGTGCCAGTTCAGGGCGGTTGCCGAATTTCATCTGACGGATCAATGTCCTGCCTGCGCCGGAATACTCCATGACCGCCAGTGCATCACAATAGGGACGTTCCGGATAAGCCATACAGTTTGAACAGACTGCCAGTGCAGAGTCGATCCTGCCGCCACAGCCCCGGCAGCGTCCTTTGACCGGGAGCAGTTCAAGCTGTTCCCGGCATTCCGGACAGATCTCATTACGTCCGTTGCCCCCTTTTTCTTCGCAGAGAGGACAACGGAAAAATCCGCACCAGGCGGCAAAACGGCGCAGAAATTCTTTCATAGGGTATGAAACAGATCAAGGGTGTGAGTGACGTTGAGCAGTTTGCCCGGTTTCTGACGGGATACTGTGATTTCGATCAGGTCGTAACGGTGACGGACTTCTGTAATACCGAAAAGTGCCAGATAGAGTTTCCCTGTTGTGTGATTACGCCTCATTTGCTGCAGCGAAAGATTACCCGCAGGTCGGAATCCGGGAAGACGGCGTAGAGTTTTCACTTCAACAAAAACGACGGTCAGTCCGTCAAGAGCAACGATATCCAGTTCCCCGCTTTTCAGGCGGAAATTTCTGGCAAGGATCCGGTATCCTTTGATTTTAAGAAGTTTTACAGCTGTGTCTTCCCCGAATTTTCCAAGTTTCAGGTGTGCTTTGCGGCCGGCGGCATTTATGAGCATAAAGGGGAACACTCCTTTTGCAATATGACAAAGCGCGCTTTGCCTTCCAGATCGTTGACAGCATCTGCTTTGAACTTCAGAGATTTGCCCAAAGTACATATCAGTGGATTCTGCCAGGGCGAAAGTTCAAAAATCGCACATCCGCCCGGGGAAAGGTGTTCGTGGAGTTCCCGGATCATTTTTTCCATAAGCTCCAGTCCGTCATGAGGTGCGGTCAGTGCCATGACCGGTTCAAAAAAAATCTCTGAACTGCACTGTTTGTATTCATCCTCTGAAACATAAGGCAGATTGGCTGTGACCAAATCAAAGATCCTGCCCTGAAGAGCTTGCCAGAGATCAGAAGAAAGGAATTCTATTTCCGCATTGTAAAGAGCTGCATTGGCACGGGCGACTGCCAGCGCTTCAGAACTCAAATCAGCAGCTGTGAGCTGCAAGTCGGGTCTTTCAGTCTTCAGTGCAATAGGAATGGCGCCGGACCCGGTCCCCATGTCAAGGACCCGTGCTCCGGGGAAGGCATGTTTAAGAGCAAGCGTCACCAGTTCTTCTGTTTCCGGACGGGGAATAAGCACAGCCGGAGTCACCTGGAGCTCCAGCTCTCTGAAAGAGGCAGTTCCGAGAATATACTGTGCAGGCTCATGGAGCGCCCGGCGATGGAGCATTTCAAGCAGAGTACTGCTCCGTGAGGAGTCGATTTCACGTTGCGGATCAAGCTGCAGCTCCAGCAAAGGCAATTTTAATGCACCGCTTAAAATGTAGTCACATTCATGGCTTGGGGAGTCAAAGCCGGCACGGCTCAGGAGCTCAATACCTGCTTTGCGGAGTTCTGCTGTTGTCATCGCTCTGATGCCTCACGCATCATATCACGGAACTCTTCAGGAGAAAGTTCCTTGAGATTCTTGCCTTTCCGTGCCAGCTTCTCGTTGAATTTGATCGCTGTTTCGGTCATACGTTCATGGGTCTCTTCAGAGCCGCCGACCAGACAGAAATTATCACCTTTGGTCATGCGCTTGTGACCGTCTTCATTATCCAATCCCATGCCCAGAAGCATGGCATCAGGATCTTGTCTGTTGTTGATCATTCGGGTGTCTCCCTCCTTCCTCGAATATAATATAACCTGTTTTTTTCAAAATTCCAATTTGGAAAAGCGTCAAAGCGGTGATATTTTAAGAAAAGAACAAATCAATTCAGCAAGACAGAGGTAACGCGTGTCCGATTATATACTTGACAAACTGACAGTGGGAGTACGCAAAGCTCCTTGGGACATTGATGCAAAACTGCACGCCGTGATCGCAGAGAAACTGGGTGTTTCTCCCTGTGACATCGATTATACGATCCTTGGCAAAAGCATCGATTCCCGGAGCAGTGAAGCGGTATTGGTCTACCGTCTGGCAGTTTCCTCTCCCAAGAGATTGGATCTTCCGGAGCTTTCAGTTGAACAGCTCTCTGCCATGGGCAAAGCGGAATTGCCTCTCCCGGAAAAAACAGTACTCAGAAATCCCATAGTGGTCGGAACCGGTCCGGCAGGTATTTTCGGTGCTCTTGTCCTGGCAATGGCAGGGGCGGAGCCTGTGATCGTTGACCGGGGATATCCCGTTGACCACCGCAGAGCAGAGTGGGAAAAGTTTCTGCAGACCAGATCTCTTGACACTGAAAACAATCTTCTCATAGGAGAGGGAGGCGCCGGAGCTTTTTCAGACGGCAAGCTGTATACCGGAACCAAAGATGTGAACCGCCGCTTTATTCTTCAGGAGATGATAGAGGCGGGGGCGCCTGCTGAGATCGCTTATTTGAGCCGTCCCCATGTGGGTTCTGACAAACTCCCTCAAGTTTCTGTCAATCTGCGGCGCAAGATCGAAGCTCTGGGGGGGAAGTTCCTTTTCGGCAGAGAGGTGACTGACATTGCCGTCAGTAACGGATGCTGTACCGGTGTCCGCTGCGGCAGTGAAATGATCTCTGCTCCGGCAGTACTTCTGGCTCCCGGATTGGGGGGTAGGGATTTGATCCGCAAACTCATCGGCAAGGTCAGTTACTCTATGAAGCCCTTTCAAATGGGGTGCCGCATTGAACACCCGCAGACTCTCATTGACCGCTGCCAGTATCATACTGCAAACCGTCCGGCAGCGCTGGGGGCGGCGGAGTATCATCTGGTCTCCCGTCCCGGGGATGCCTGGAATGTCAGTTCATTCTGCATGTGTCCCGGGGGGACTGTGGTCAATGCAACGGCGTGGGAAAAACACTCTATTTCCAACGGGATGAGCAATTACGCCCGTGACGGGGAGTTTGCCAACAGCTGTCTGATCGCCACTCTGGGAACCGGGTATTTCAACTCCCCTGATGAGGCATACGGACTCATCGAAAGGATCGAAACCTCTCTTTTTGATGCCGGAGGCGGAGATTATACCATGATCGCTCAGGATGCCGCCGCTTTCCTTTCAGGCAGGATGGGGTTGAAAAACAACCGCAGCTCCTGTGAAACAGGGGTCATCCCCGGCAGGATCGATCATTTGCTCATAACTGAGCTCCAAAGCGCTTTGCGGGCGGCGCTGAAATTCTTTGACCGCAAGTGTCATAATTTCATCCGTGACGGGAAATTCATCGGTGTGGAAAGCTGTGTTTCCGCCCCCGTGCGTCTGGAGCGGAACGAAAATTGTGAATCCTCTCTGCCGGGGCTTTTCCCCGCAGGGGAGGGGGTCGGAGCCGCAGGGGGCATCCTGTCGGGCGCCGCAGATGGGATCCGCTGCGCCCTTGCCATGTTAAAGTAACTTTGCGGCAATAGCGGCAAGATCGCTGCGTTCACTGCGGCTCAAGGTGATGTGTCCGCAAAGTGCTTGTCCTTTCAGTTTTTCCACTGCATAAGAAAGACCGTTGCTGGATTTATCCAGATAAGGATTATCGATCTGTCCCGGGTCGCCTGTGAGGATCATTTTGGTATCATTGCCGCAACGGCTGATGATGGTTTTGACCTCATGGGGAGTCAAATTCTGAGCTTCGTCCACGATGACATACTGCCGGGCAATACTGCGTCCGCGGATATAGGTGAGGGCTTCAAGATCTATCTTGTGGGTGTTGAGCAGAGATTCAACTGTCATCCGGCTCTGTTTTTTGGCAGTGCTCTTTTCCTGAGGCGTTTTGGCTTCCCCCAGGAGGAACTGCAGATTATCAAAGATGGGCTGCATCCAGCTGCCGAGTTTTGCATCTTTGGAACCGGGAAGGAATCCGATATCTTTACCCAGAGGAATGATAGGACGGGAAACCAGTATGCGGTCAAACTGCTCCTGCTGCAATGTCAGCTGAAGAGCTGCTGCCAGCGCCAGCAGTGTTTTTCCGGTCCCGGCGCCGCCCACAAGAGTGACCAGCCGGATCGCCGGATCAAGAAGCAGGTCAAGCGCCATGCGCTGTTCTTTGTTCTTTGGAGCGATATTCCACACCCGGTCAGTCAGGGAATAATCAAGCAAATTGAGTTTCCCGGCACCGTCTGCACGGGCGACAGCGCAGCGCTGATTGTTCTCATCACTTTCCAAAACTGCAAAACAGTTTACCGGGAGCTGATGCTCCGCCATTACTTTTTCCTGAAAGAATGTGTTCAAGGTTTCGGCGGGAACACTGCGTTTGACGATTCCCGTGTAAAATTTATCAGAACTGACACGGTTGCTGTCAAAGTCCATGACCTTGATACCGAGAGCATCTGCCTTGAGGCGGACGTTGATATCCTTGCTGATCATGATGACCTGACTGTCATGCTTCAGGTGGCGTTCATAAGCCACACGCAGGATCCGGTTGTCCGGAACGCCCGAAGGCATATCGCCTGTGCTGAAAAGAGCATCAACAGCTCTTTCTTCAGGGGAACCCGGTTCAATGCCGGAATTCAGCACATAAAGTTTCCCCGTGGCTGTTTTTGAGACCCGGGAGAGGGGAATCCCCTCCCGGAGTCTTCCCGGTTCTGCTTCAGACTGGCGCAAACGGTCCAGCTTGCGGATCACCATGCGGGCGTTGCGTCCCAGTTCGTCGTTGTTTTTTTTGAATTTATCCAGCTCTTCCAGAACTGCCATGGGAATTATTACGTCATTATCCTGAAACGATTCAATGCTCAATCCGCTGTGCAGCAGCACGTTGGTGTCAAGAACGAAACTTTTGATCTTACCCATGGTCCACTCCTTGAAGCTGGCTGGATGTTATTACGGTTCCCTGTCGTATGCTTCTCTGGCATGGCGCATTGCTGCAGAACGTGAACGGACACCGGTGGCAGAGACGTTTAGGATCTTTTTACTGACGAAGGGGAAGGGGACAAAGCACTCCTGCATGACAAGATGCTGGTTGATGATCCGGGTAGCGCCTTTGCTTTTGGCTTCTTTGGTCAGCAGCCAGATGGCGTTATCCGTTGTCTGGGTGTAGGTGAAAAAGGTGAATTTGCCGTCTGCCAGATCACCGGTGATGATGGGCAGACCGAGGAGATAGTATCCGGGGATCTGGATCAGGATCTGACAGGTCCCTTTTTCAGTGGCAGTACCGCAGGCAATACCATTGAAGTTTTGAGTGGATTCAACAGAGGTGCAACCGGCAAACAGAAGTCCGGCAGCGGCAAGTGCGAGAAGAGATTTTTTCATTTTGATACATACTCCTTTGCTTTTTTTTTCGAGAACAGTAATAATATAACCCATTTACCTGATTACTGCAAGCAGAGGAAAAAATTTTTTTCCTTTTTTTTCCGGCGACTTGAAAAAGTTATTATGATATGCTATACTAATAGAAAACTGGATTTATGATAACGGATTGTTTCCCCGGATCTGCAATGGAGAGATAATGAAAGAAAAAAAATTGAGTGGTTTTACATTGATCGAACTGCTTGTTGTGATCGCTATCATTGCGATACTTGCAGCCATGCTCCTGCCTGCCTTGCAGCAGGCCCGGAACCGGGGGCGTGCGGCAGCGTGCATCAACAATATGAAACAGCTTGGACTGGCTGTGCAGTCTTATCTTGACAACAATAAAGAGTACTATTTCGGCAACGATAATGCTGCTTCAGGAAGTGGTTCCAGTCCCTCTTACGGCTGGGACGGATATATGATCAAACAGGGATTGCTCTCTCTTACCGGGTTGCGCTGTCCCGGCAATGACGGTAAAGCGCCTGTGATGGATGAAGAATGGCCTGAAATGATCCATTACGGCTACAACTATTTTCACTTGGGCAGTTCTGTCCGGGATGGAGGCTCCAGCGATGTCTCTGCCCGGTTCACTCAGTTGAAGAAACTCGGCAATACTCTTGCCATGGCGGACAACCGTATCCTTGGCGGTACGGCTGATTACTCCGCAAGATCCCTGAACGACTCCTACACTGTAGGGACCTCATTCGGACTTGTTTACCCCTGGCACTCCGGCAGTGCCAATATCCTCTGGTGCGACGGTCATGTGACTGCTTTGCGTTGCAATACGGCGGAAAATGCCTACTTGCCCGGCATGATCGGCAGAAAGACCAACAATCTTTCCAGATGGAAGAGAAATCAGTAAGGAGTTTTGCTCAATGAAAAATTATGTTGTATCGTTCCTTTTGCTGCTGTCGGGAATGGTCAGTGCTGTTGAATACACCTTTTGGAAAAACGGTTCAGCCAACTGTTGCATCGTGTTGCCCGCCAAAGCTGAGCCCGCAGAAAAGGAGGCCGCCCGGCTGCTGCAGCAAAGTTTCCGGCAGATGGGCAATGTGGAGGTCATACTTTCAAATCTTCCTGTGAAGGGAAAAGTGAATATCCACCTCGGTTCTGTTCCTGCCGGGAAAAAACTCCTTGCTGCTGCAGGGCGTCTTGACCGTGATGGTTTTATCATCCGTGACATGGATAAAGAAAATCTGGTCATTACCGGCGGCGGAGCTTTGGGAACACTTTTCGGCGTTATGGAGTTTCTGGAACGTTATGCAGGTGTTATGTGGGTATGGCCCGGAAAATATGGAACAGTGATGCCCCGGAAAAAAGAGTTTAAGGCTTCTGTTGTCCCTCAGCGCGAAGAACCCGCTTTCCGGGTCCGTCAGCTGGGAGTTGATGTTTCCATGGCGCACTTTTTCCGATTTGCCATCCGGAACACTTCCGACGAAAGGGCGCAGTACAGCCATAACATCAACAAGACCATGCCGCCCAAATTGTGGGAAAAGCACCCTGAGTATTTCAACATGCTCAACGGAGTCCGCCGCAAGCCTGTAAAAATGAAACGTCAGGCGTGTACCTCAAATCCTGATGTCGTCCGGCTTTTTATTGCCGGAGCAAAACGTTATTTCAAGCGCTTTCCGGAGCGTGAAAGTTTCAGCGTGGCACAGAGTGACGGCGGACACTTTTGTGAATGTCCTCAATGCCGTGCCCTTGATGTCCCCGGTGTCCCCGGTGTGACCGACAGGTATTTTACCTTTGTCAACCAGGTGGCCGCCGGGATCGCCAAAGAGTATCCTCGTAAATTCATCGCCTCTCTGGCCTACGGAGACGGAACTCAGGAGCCTCCTGTGAAGATCTCTTTGCGTCCCAACGTGATCCCCTGTCTGGTGATCCCCAGCATGACCGATCCGGAACGCAGTGTACAGGAGTGGGCGAAAAAGGCAACTTCTCTTTACGCCTATTTCCACCTTCACGGCAGGGAAAATCCCAAGCTTTATGCTTCTGTCTTTGCCCGTTATCTGCGTTTTTTGAAGAAAAACAAGGTGGTTGGCATTTGCGGTGAACTCCACCCCGCACTGCCCAAGCTCAACGGCAGCTACGAAATCGACGGTCCCCGCAGCTGGATCATCGCCAAACTCATCTGGGATCCCCATCGTGACCCCGGAGTGCTCCTGAAGGAGTTCTGCTCCCGCTTCTACGGCGCTGCCGCCGCACCTATGGAGCGGTATTATCAAACTCTGGAAAAAGCATGGATGAAACAGAAAAAAATCCATGATTTCCGCTGTGATTACGACAATCAGGGATTTTTCCTTTATACTCCGGAGGAGATGAAGTTTCTTATCAAGTGTGTCCGTGAAGCGGAACTCCTTGCCGGGAAAGATGTTGAAGTCAAAGGCAGGATCTCAGCCTTGAAAAAGCGCCTTTTCCCCAGAGCGGCTTATTACTGCTTTGTCGGCATGAAAGAGGGGATCACGCCCGAAAAGGTCGCCGCAAGGATCGAAGAGGCACGGAAACTTGATCCTGAAAATCCTATGCTCTGGCTGCCTGCTCATGAGGCTGAAGCTGTGGATGCCGCTTTCAGAAAACTTTCTCCCGGGCGCATTGTCCCCCTTCTTGGAAAGACACCGGAACTTGCTTTATTCGACCTTCCCGGTGTGAAGCATATCAATCTCTGCCGCAACCCCGGATTTGAGGTGAAGGGCAAAGGGAAAACACCTTCCGGCACTGATTGGGAAAAGATCGACGCTCAGTATTGGAGCAGTTGGAAAGGCGTTTATACTCCCGGACGCATTTCCATTTCTTCTTCTGCTGCCCGCAGCGGTAAAAAAGGCGTGCTCTTTGATGGATGTCAGGCGGCTACTGTTAATTATGTGATCCCCGTCCGCCCCGGTGAACGTTACCGGGTGACAGCGTGGTTCAAGGGAAAGAATGGCGGGATTTCTGCCAATTTCAAGGGGAACGATAAAAAATGGCTCCACAAGAGTTCATTTATCCGATCTGCCGGAACCACAGGGAGTGGAAAGTTTGAGAAGATCTCTTTTACCTTTACCGTTCCTCCCAAAGCTGCCAACTGTTCGCTGCTTTTCGGATGCCGTGACCAGAAAAAAGGAGAAACACTTTCTCCTGATGATGTGGAAATCATTCAATTCGGAAAAAAATGAATCATGAAAGTTTATATACAAAGCGACATTGAAGGCATTGCCGGTTTCTGTTTTTTTGAAAACCGCAAAGATGTTTCCATGGAAAACTTCAACCACCGCCAGCGTATGCGGCGGCTGCTGACCAATGAGATCAACGCCGCCGTTCTGGGGGCATTTGATGCCGGAGCCGAAGATGTGCTCATCAACGACAATCACGGCAACGGTTACAACATTCTTTTTGAGGAACTGGATCCCCGCTGCCGGATCATTCATGGCAGAGGCAGTTCCGGTCCGAAATGGCTGAATTTTCTTGAAGAGTGCGACAAGATGGTACTTATCGGTATGCACGCCATGGGGGGAACCCCCTGTTCCATTACGCCCCACAGTCTTTATGTTATCAATGACGGCGAAATGTACATGAGTGAAGGCACCATGGCGGCAGCTTTTGCCGGGGATTTGGGAATCCCTGCTGTTTTTGCCTCAGGTGATGACAAGATCACTACCGAGTTCAAAGAAAAGATCCCCAATATCGTGACTGTTGAGACAAAGAAGGCACTTTCTCCTTTCATGGCGTGTTCCATCATGCCTTCCAGAGCTTGTGAACTGATCCGCAGCGGCGTGAAAGAGGCTCTTCTGAGAGAGGATATCGCCCCCTTCAAAGTCCCGGGACCGGTCAAGCTGGTGTTGAAAGACTCTGAAAATCACGGACCGCCCCTTGTAGAGACGGGTGAAGCCGTCACAGCGCCCACCATTACAGAAGCATGTTCTGAATTCGGACGCCGTATGCCCTGGAACTGCTACGATCTGCAGCTGCCGGATGGATTTACTTTCCCTTGACAAAAAAGAGATATAGAAATATGTATACTGCATGGGAAGAAGGTAGAGCGCTGGCATTGAAGATGCTTCAGCCGACGCAGAAAGAACTTGAACATGGTTTGGAGCTTCATCGTAGTTCCTTCGTCTTTGACGCCTACGGCTTCATGCCGGGAGGGGGAGGGAAAGCGGAAAGGCTTGAACAGATCATCGCCGAAAACGGTTCCCGGGACGAAAGAAGTGCTGCCCGTGAAGAGTTTTCCAGCAATCTGGCATTTTTCCAAAATCCTGCGATGAAAAAAATGCTCCGGGAGGCTTTTGAGTTCTCCGGTGTGGATTGCATTTTTCAGAATGCAGGCGTCGAGGGAAACGATGTGGAAAGAATGCTCAAGCGCTTGAGCTGTTTTACATTGCTGACCGACCGGGAAGAGGATCTTTTTGAAAGAGCCGTTTTCCCTGAAAAACTTGAAGGGATCCGGCAGCGGGGGCATAAAGCTCTCTATCTGACCACCAACGGGGTGCCGCTGTCTTCAAAACTTGTTTCAGCTGAAGAGGCGCTGGAGCATATTGCCGTATTCTTCCGCCTGGGGGTCCGCATGATGCATCTGACCTACAACCGGCGCAACCTTATCGGCGACGGATGTGCCGAAAAAGCTGATGGTGGACTCAGTGATTTCGGACGCATGGTCATTGCAGAAATGAACCGGGTGGGGATCATTCCCGATGTGGCACACAGCGGGCAGCGTACCAGTCTTGAAGCAGCCCTTTGTTCAAAGCGTCCTGTTGTGGCAAGTCATACTGTTGCAGGAAGGTTATCGACCCACTTCAGAGCCAAATCCGATGAGGTCATTGAAGCCATCAAAAAATCAGGCGGCTATGTGGGCATTTGCTGTATTCCCCGTTTTCTGGGAGGCAGTTCCAATATTTGCGCTTTTCTGGATCACATTGAATATGCGGCAAGGAAATTCGGTGTGGATCATGTCGCCATCGGCACCGACCGCAGCACAACTCTTGCCCCCTGCGAGTTTTCCGGAACTCCGGCACCTTCCCGGCGTATATGGGAAAGCTACTGGCCCGATCCGGGTGACGGCGGCTCCAAGGTCACAGAGGAGCAGTTCAATTCTCTGATGTGGCTCAACTGGCCCTGTTTTACCGTGGGATTGGTTCAGCGCGGATTTTCTGATGCAGAAATACAGAAAATCATCGGATGAAATGTTTTGCGTGTTGTAAAAGAGTCTATGAACTGATAAAACGGATATATTCTCAGGAAATAAAGAAAGGAATGTATTATGAAGTCTGCACACTTCCGTAGAAACAAAGATTTTACTTTGATCGAACTTCTCGTGAAAAGATCCCATCTCTGCT
>JAFTIE010000061.1 GCA_017457065.1 Lentisphaeria bacterium | reverse complement strand
CGGGCAGGAATTCTGACGAAAAAATTTTTTATCAGGTAAAAGAAAATGAAAACTTATTTGGCTAACGTTGGCGAGATCAAGCCGGAGTGCTTGCTTTTCGACGCTTCTGAAATGCCCGTTGGTCGTTTGGCGGTTCGTATTGCCAATGCCCTGCGCGGCAAAGATAAACCGACCTATACTCCGCACATTGATACCGGCGCGTTTGTCATTGTGATCAACGCTTCCATAGCGGTTTTACCGGTCACAAAAATGAGCGCAAAGAGTATGTTGATTACTCCGGTTACAGCAGCGGCAGAACTGTGACTACTGCTGACAAGGTTCGCCAGACCAATCCTGAGCGTCTGATCAAAGATGCGGTTTGGGGAATGATGCCCCACGGCCGTCTGGGTCGTGCGCAGTTTGCGAAGTTGAAAGTTTATGCCGGTACTGAGCATCCCCATGCCGCTCAGCAGCCTGTCAAAGTCAATCTGGAGAAGTAAACCATGGTCAAGAACAGTGATGTTGTGCTGGCTACCGGTCGTCGTAAATGCGCCGTGGCCCGCGTCCGGCTCTTCCCCGGCAGCGGCAAGATCACTGTCAATGGTAAAGAGATGACTGAGTATTTTCCCTCAGAATCTCTTCAGGGATATGTCAAGCAGGTTTTCACCGTCAGCGAGACCACTGACAAGTTTGATATCACAGCCCGCATCGACGGCGGCGGTATTGCCGGTCAGGCAGGGGCTCTGCGCCACGGTATTGCCCGTGCTCTCGTCACCTACGACGAAGAGTTGCGTCCTGCTCTCAAAGCTGCCGGAATGATGACCCGTGACGCCCGCGTCAAGGAGCGTAAGAAATCCGGTCAGCCCGGTGCACGCCGCCGGTTCCAGTTCTCCAAACGCTGAAACGTTTTCAGAACGGGATTTCAAAAAGAACTGCTGCACAACCTTCAATGGTGCAGCAGTTTTTTTGTGTCTTCAGAAGGCAATTTCAAAACTCCTCAAAATTGTCAAAGCGCCCTTGCTTTGAACTGATAAAAAAGAACGTTTTTCCGTCTTCGCATAAAGCATCGGCGGGACAAAGCGGGTAGCCTTCCGCCTCTCTCTGTCACGGCATAGCCGCAAGGCGATGCCGGATCAAACTACCCTGTGCAGCTCTTTGCAAATGGTGTTTTTGCCATTTTTGAATGAGTTTTGATTACTCTGTTGCAAAAATCTGCAGTATATGGGATCTTTGTTATTTTTTCTGAACGGCTTTTGAAATCAACGCCATTGATTTGCCATTGAACGATGCCGGGAAAAAGAGTGCCGGTGATTCATTTTTTTACAGCTTGCAGCTTGAATTGAGAGTTAAAGTGTGCTATATTATTAAAAATAGTACCAACGTTAATTGAAAGTGTTTACCATGAGCGACGAAGTTGTTGATTTGCAGAAAAATGATGCCGCTGAATATAGTGCCAGCAAGATCACTGTTCTTGAAGGTCTTGAGGCGGTCCGTGTGCGTCCCGCCATGTATATCGGTGATACAGGGGAGCGTGGACTTCATCACCTTGTTTATGAGGTGGTTGACAACTCCATTGATGAAGCCCTCGCAGGCTACGCCGGCAACGTGCAGGTGACCATTCATCCCGACAACTCCATCTCTGTGGAGGATGACGGACGGGGTATCCCTGTTGATATGCACGAAACAGAGAAAAAACCTGCCGTTGAGGTGGTGCTGACTGTTCTTCATGCAGGCGGTAAGTTTGATCATAACTCCTACAAGGTCTCCGGAGGTCTTCACGGTGTGGGTGTGTCATGCGTGAACGCTCTTTCTGATTGGATGAAGGTTGAGGTCTTCCGTGACGGTAAGGTCCATGAAATCGAGTTTGCCAGAGGTGTGACCCGGAAGCAGTTGACCGTTACCGGAGAAACTGCCAAACGGGGAACCAAGGTTACTTTCAAACCTGATGGTACCATCTTTTCAACTACCATCTATACCCATGCCACGCTGATGAACCGTCTGCGGGAACTTGCCTATCTGAACTCTGGAGTCAAGATCACATTGACCGACGAGCGCAACGAAGAACAGGGCGGAACTCCCCGCAGTGATGTGTTCCACTTTGAGGGCGGTATCCGTGAGTTCGTCAAAAATCTCACTACCAACCGGACCCTTGTGACTCCTGAGGTGATCTATTTTCACAGAGAGCGCAACGGTATCGATGTTGAAGTTGCGTTCCAGTACACCAATGATACTACTGAAAAGATCTATACCTACGCCAACAATATCAACACGGTTGAAGGCGGTATGCACCTGACCGGCTTTCAGGCTTCACTTACCCACACCATCGGCAAATATGCCAAGGCAGAGATGAAAAATGATCTCTCCCTTACAGGTGCGGATGTCCGTGAAGGTCTTTCGGCTGTGGTCAGTGTCAAAGTTCCTGATCCGCAGTTTGAAGGTCAGACCAAGACCAAACTGGGCAACTCCGAAGTCCGGGGCATTGTTGAATCCGTGATGAACGATGAATTCGGTCTTTTCCTCGAACAGAACCCTGAGATCGCCAAACAGATCGGCAGCAATGTGATCCTTGCTGCCCGTGCCCGTGAGGCTGCCCGTAAAGCCCGTGAAACGGTTCGGAAGAGCCCCCTTGAAAATGTGGGACTCCCCGGAAAACTTTCTGACTGCAACAGCCGTGACCCCGAGCTTTGCGAACTGTACATCGTGGAGGGTGACTCAGCAGGCGGTTCCGCCAAGAAAGGGCGTGACAGTAAATATCAGGCGATCCTCCCCATCCGCGGTAAAATCATCAACGTGGAAAAGGTCCGCCTCGACCGTGTGCTTGACAACAAAGAGGTGCAGTCTCTCATCTATGCCGTCGGATGCGGCATCGGAGAAAACTTTGATGTGGAAAAGGCGCGTTATCACCGTGTGGTCATCATGACCGATGCTGATGTGGACGGATCGCACATCCGTACATTGCTGCTGACATTCTTCTTCCGTCATATGAAGCCTTTGATCGAAGCAGGCTATGTCTACATCGCAAAGCCCCCGCTTTTCAAGGTGTCCAGGGGAAAGAAAGAGCGTTACATAGATACTGAAGATCAGCTCAACCGCTATCTGACCCAGCTGGGGCTTGATGATATGACTTTTGCCAACGCAGACGGAACTGAAATGGATAAGGACAAGGCGGCAAATCTCATTGAACTTTACAATCGGGGTGCCCATATCACCACCGGACTCCGCCGCGGCGGCGGTTTTGAACCCGAAGAGTATTTCAAGGCGATCAGTCCTGAGGGCGTTTGTCCTCCGGCGCACCTGACCATCCGTCAGGCAGACGGTATCTACCGCAGTTCCTTTGTCTACAGTGATGAGGAACTTGCCCGTCTGGTCAACGAAGCTGAAGCCGAATTGGATGCCGCACTGCCAAAACTTCCTGAAAATGCAACCGATGCAGATGCAGAGATGCGCCGTCAGGAAATCAAACGCCGTATTGATGTGGCGCACATCTTTGAAGCACCTGAGTGTACTCTTTTTGTCAAGGAGCTTGCTCAATTCAATATAAAACCTGAGAACCTTTACGGCGACAGTGAAGAGGTGCTTTTCTACGCTGGCAGCGAGCCGGTCCATTCTCTGGCAGGCTTCTTTACTGCAGTCCGCCGCAGCGGACAGTCCAGCGGCGGTGTCAGGATCCAGCGCTACAAAGGTCTTGGTGAAATGAACTCCAACCAGCTTTGGGAGACCACAATGGATCCCGAGCGCAGAACTATGATCAAAGTTACCATGGAAGATGCGATTGAAGCCGACAGGATCTTCAATCTGCTTATGGGTGATGTCGTTGAACCGCGGCGCGAATATATTGAAAAGCACGCTGCGAATGTCAAAGACCTCGACATTTAACGCAAAGGAAAGGAATTTTACAAATGGCAGAAAAGGATATGCCGGCGATCCCGGCAATTGACAAAGATAAAGCGCTTCAAATAGCGATCAGTCAGATTGAAAAAGAATTTGGTAAAGGCTCAATCATGCGCCTCGGCGCTGAGGCTGCTGTTGCGGATGTCCCCGTTTTCAGCACAGGCTCCCTTTCGCTTGACCTGGCGCTGGGGATCGGCGGACTTCCCGCCGGCAGGATCGTTGAGATCTACGGTCCTGAATCAAGCGGCAAGACCACTCTCTGCCTTCATGTGATCGCCAACGCACAATCCAAAGGCGGGCGCTGTGCCATCATTGACGCTGAGCACGCCATCGATCCTGCATACGCCAAGAAAATCGGCGTTGATATCGACAATCTGCTGATTTCTCAGCCGGATTGCGGCGAAGATGCTCTTAATATCGTTGATATGCTGGTTCGCAGCAATACCATTGATGTTCTCGTTGTGGACTCTGTCGCAGCTCTGGTACCCCGTGCCGAGATCGAAGGGCAGATGGGGGATTCTCATGTGGGACTTCAGGCGCGTCTCATGTCTCAGGCGCTCCGCAAACTGACCGGTGCCGCCAGCAAAGGACATACCTGTGTCATTTTTACCAATCAGATCCGTGAAAAGATCGGTGTCATGTACGGCAATCCGGAAACCACTCCCGGTGGAAACGCTCTCAAATTCTATGCGTCCATCCGTATGGACATCCGTAAAACTCAGCAGATCAAGGTCGGAGATGCCGTTTTGGGCAATCGTGCCAAGGTCAAGGTCGTCAAAAACAAGATGGCGCCTCCTTTCAGGATCGCAGAATTTGATATCATGTATAACGAAGGTATTTCCAAGATCGGTTCGATCCTTGATGTTGCGACAGATTTGGGGCTGCTTGAAAAACGCGGCTCCTGGTTCAGCTTTGAAGGAGAACAGCTGGGGCAGGGCAGAGATCAGACCAAAGCACT
Source organism: Lentisphaeria bacterium (assembly GCA_017457065.1). Lineage (GTDB taxonomy): Bacteria > Verrucomicrobiota > Lentisphaeria > Victivallales > Victivallaceae > UBA1784. Next base: position 24,181 of record JAFTIE010000061.1, on the reverse strand, counting down.
GCTTACCGCCAATCCTGAGCTTTGCCAGAAGATCAGTGACCGGGTCATGGAAAAGATCAAATCAACTCCCGGTGCCGGCACCAAGGTGGATGCCGCTGAATAAATAACAGGAGAGTCTTTCCGTGATCTGCGCGCCAAGACAAACAATTCTGCTTTGCGTGGCTGCGCTGATTGTCAATGCAGCTGCCTCAGAACCTGAACAGAACTCTGCAAGTGATCTTATTAAGAGATTTGCAGGGCAGGTTTTCTATGGCGTCAAAAACGGCGGCATCCGCAATGAGTACGCCAATCTGCGGAACGCCGGAAAATTTCTCCGGTCAGTGTCAAAAGGATCTCACGGGCTTGCGGCTGCTTCAGCAAAGTTGGAAAAGGGAGACTACGATGGCTTCCTTGAAAAACTGAACAGCACAGCTTTAGCTTCATCTGATCCGGGGCGTTTCACCGCCCGGATCTTTCTGGCTGAACAAGCCCGCAACAATAAGCTCTGGGAACAGGCGTTGACTTTTTTTCTGGCTGTGTGTGATGATGAGTCGGCTCCTGCATTTTCAGCATTTCAGGGAACTCTCGGAGCTTTGGAATGTTTCGTCCGTTCCAATCAGGAATCTGAAGGTTTGAACTTGCTGAAAAAAGCAATGAGCCGTTTCCCGGAAAAGCAGATATTCTGGGAAAAGGTCCAGATCTTTCTCTTGGGACGTACCGGGAATTACCTTGAATTGGCAAAAACATGGGGCGCTGTAAAAGAAAAACATCCTCATGCCCCGGAAAAGCTGCTTTTTGAGGGGCTTTGCAAAGGTGGTGATGCTGCCGTTGCAGCACAGATCCCCAGAAGTGCAGAGAGATTTTACGCCGATGCATTCAATTTTGCTGTTGATGATGCCGGACGCCGCAATTGTCTTAAAAAGCTGATTCTGCTTCAGCAAAAGATCGCACCGGAGAAGGCTCTGCGTTCCATCGAACGCTATCGCCTTTTCTTTCCTCAAGCACCTGATGCAGGGCGAGTTTATTTGCTTCAGGGAGAGATACTGATCCGGCTGGAAAGATTTTCCGAAGGACTGGAACTTTACCGGAAGCTCCTCACCGGCAGGAACTACAAGCCTGAAGAGAGGATACAGGCGGCATTCCGTGCCGCAGCAGTTTCTGAACAACAAGGAAATATCAGCGTTGCAAGAGAGTTTTACAACTCTGCTATCCGGCTTTTTTCTGATCGGCCTGAACTCGCCAACAGAGTCAAGATGCAGCTGTTGGAGTTTTTGATCCGGACCCGTGAATTTTCATCCGCAGCCATGCTTGGTGAAGAGCTTGCCGGTACGCCGGGAGTAGAGCTTCAGCGACTCAATGTCTTCCGCTTGAAGGCGCTTACGGAATTGGAGCGTTATGAAGAGGCGGCGGCGATAGCTCGGGAGTTATCCGGATCTGAAGATCCGCTTTGTTCTGCTGAAGGAGCATGGCAGCTGGCGCGCCTGAAAGAACTGCAGGGAAAAAACAAGGAATCTCAGCAGCTTTATCTTGCTTTTTCTGAACGCTTCCCGGAAGATAAGAGAGTCCCGGAGGCTCTGTTGGCTGTTGCAGACTTTTCGATCAAAGAAAAGGATTTCAAAGGGGCTTATTTGAAATTGAGTGAATATCTTAAAAAGTTCCCGGATCACTCAGGCGTTAAAAGAGCAATGGCTGTCGCCGTCTTTTCCCTGCTGCACTATGAAGCCTATGAAAATGTTGAAAGGGCTGAGAAGATATTCAAAAAAATGGAACTTCTTTTTCCAGGATCCAAAGAATATGACCAGGCGGCTTTGGAGCTGATCCGCTATTTTTGCAAACATGGAGAACATGCTTCGGCGTTAAAGTCCCTTGATGATTTTCTCAAAAAACGCCCCTCCAGTCCCTGGGTCTCTGAAGGTCTTTTGCTGGGAGGACGTGTGTTGGAAAAAATGGGGGAACTTGACAAGGCTGTTGAGTATGTGGACCGTCTGCTGGATAAATATCCCAATTCCCCATTTGCGGTCGAAGCTGCAATGTTGGGAGGCAGCTGCAGTTTTCAAAAAAGCAATTACCGGCGCGCTTTGGAGTATTATGAACGTGCCTGCGAGCTGGGAGGACGGGGCGTAATGGCTCAGGTCGCTGCTGGAGAGGTTGCCGATTGCCATTTGCAGCTGAAAAAGAAAGAGAATCTTGACGCCGCTGTGAAAATATACAGAGAGCTTGTTGAAAAGTCGGAGTTCCCGACTCTGCGTGTCCAGGCTCTCTGCAAGCTTGGCATCGCATACGAGTTTCGCAATGAGCCTATGAAGGCACTTGAGGCATACGAAGAACTGCTTTTGCTGGCTGTCTCTTCTGCAAAAGTGAGGCAAAGTTCCGGTGTGGCTCTCTGGTGCGCTCGCAGTGCCCGCAGCGCTCTGAGGATCATCCTGAGCAATCCCCATCTGCCCGATGGCTCCCAGAGAGCACAGCGTCTCTATCGTCTTTATTCCCTGTTGGATCTGCCCGGCAGCAGCAGGGAGTTGCGCCGTTATCTTGAAGAAATACGCAAACATTACAATTTGCTTGACTGAATTATGGAGATCGAAGTATGACTTATCTTGAAATGATCTATAAAGCCGGTCCTGTTATGTGGATCATTATTGCTGCTTTTCTTCTTGCCATGACCTTTTTTCTGAAAAAAGTCATGCAGTTCCACCAGGATGAGATCAATATCCTGGAACTGCTGAGGGGATTGCGGAATACTCTTCAGCGCAATGCTATTGTCGAGGCTTTGAGTTTGTGCGACAATACCCCGGGACCGATTGCCAAGCTTCTGGGCGCAGCCATACTTGCTTACCAGAATGGTGAAGAGCTCCGGACGGCTATGGATGAGGTCGCTATTGTGGAGATCCCCCGCCTTGAACGGCATATACATTTTATAGGCACAGTCGGTTTTGTGATGCCCCTTTTAGGATTTCTTGGAACTGTCATCGGCATGACAGAGGCATTTGAAGCGACAAAGAGTTCTTCCGGAATGTTTCCTGCCCTTGCCAATGCCATCGGTTCAGCTCTTTCCACCACTGCTGCCGGATTGATCGGGGCTGTGATCTGTTATATCGCACACAATTATCTTGTAGCAAGACTCAATGGCATATTGCTCGATATGGAAAAGGCCGCCATGGAGATCTCTTCTTTCTGCGAACAGCAGCGCAATGTTCCGGAGAAAAGAATCAAATGATTTCCAGAGAAACTTCAAAACTTGGTGCCCGACGGTATGCGACTCATCTGAAGATGTATACCGGCTGGCCCTCAATAATTGCTTTGGTGGATATTTTTTTTCTGCTGTTGTGGTTCTTAGCCCAGTCGGGTTCGTATACCCGTCTTTCCGGGATCCGGGTGGAACTGCCTGAAGTAAAAGCTCCTTCTGTTGCTGATATCAATCAGTATGTGATATCCATTATGCCGGATCGTGGAAATCCCGGACAGTGGCGTGTCTATTTCCGCAACAGCCCGGTGGAGCTTTCACAGCTTCAGGAAAACTTGACCAAACTGCCGTCACGTCCGGTACCGATGGTGGCGATCATGGCAGATCGCCGTGCCCCTTATGAGATCGTCGCCCAGGTCATTGCCATGGTCGGCAATGTGGGGATCAACAGCTTTTTGCCGGTCATGCCGGCAGAAAGACAACCAGAATTGAGATATGAGCAGTGAAAAGTTCAAGAGCTGATCATCGGGAACATTGGCTGCTGCTGAAAAGTATCGGCTGCGTGACTTTGACAACAGCGGCGTTTTTGCTGCTGCTGCGTCATGTTTCTCCGGTTGAAGAAAAAGATAAGTTTTTCGGAGGGAGAGTCAGTCTTCTTTTAGCCCGTACTCCCGATGATGTCAAAGAGTTCCGGCGGTGGATGGAACTTAATGATCCATCCCGTATTTTCGGATACAGTTCCGCCGGGATCTTTTCCCGTACTGTAACCAGGGAAGGGAAAGTGGAACTGCCGTCGGTAAGGTTCTATACGCCGGAATCTATGAAAACTGTCCTTTATTTGCCTGTCGCACCGAAAATCATGCCTTTGGAAATGGAAAAAACAGCTGAAACACCGGCAGTTATCCGAGAAAGCCCCTTTGCGGGAAACGTTTCTCTCTCCCTGAAAGGTATTCCTGTGTTTGATGAAAAAGGTGAAATTGTGACAACGTTGGAAAACATTCCCGGAACAAACGGGGAGAAGGCGCTGTTGCTCCGTGCCGGGAACAGTGCTGCTGGAGTTGATTTCAGCATAATTGAAAGTTCCGGCGACCGGAACTTTGACCGCAGCGTAACTTTGGCTCTGGAACGGTTTGCCCAAAAAGGGAAGAACTTTGCCGGTGTGCTCGCTGTTTGGCCGGATCCGAAGGAGAAAGCTGAAAAATGATATCCCTGAGTATTTGTGATTTTTTCTGTTTGGTTCTGTTTATCGGGATGGGAGGGATCGGATTTCTTGCCTTCCAGCTCCAAAGCAGAGAGCGTCGGCAGGATTGGCATTTGAGCAGTCGTCATCTTTTTCAGTGTGACAGTTGTCATCTTTCCTTTATTCCTGACAAACCTGTAACTTTATGCCGCTGTCCGCGCTGTAATGCCTTCTGTATCAAGAGGAGAAATAAAAAATGAGCAGATCCGGATACATTGCTACCGCAGTTGCAAGTTTGTTTCTCATCGGGAGCGGATGTCATCTGCTGCTGCCCGAAGGGGACCCTCCTGCTGGCGCCATTGTTGACAATCCGCAGCCTGAAAAAGTGACCCGTGAAGCAATGATTCTCTCTCTGGGGAGCCGCATTGCGGCAAGTTCAATGGAGCACTTCCCCGGGGGAAGTGTCACCATCGACTCCGATGCCCCTTCTGCTCCCATAGCCCGGACTGCTCTCAAAGAGGCGGAGAATATCTGCGGTGTGCGTTTTGCTGAGGTGGCGGCAGTTGTTCTTCACGGACGCAGGCTCCATAAGGAAACTTATGAATTTGAATTGTTTTATTTCAGCCGCTCACTGTGGCGGTGTACCTATGTATTGAAAAGACCTTGATTTGTATTATGAGTGAAAAGTTGAAAATTTATTTTGCCGGTTCCGGGAAGATCGCTGTCCCGGTCCTTGAGGCGTTGATGAGATCCTCTGAAATCGAAGTGGTTGGTGTGGGAACTCAGCCGGACAGACCTGTAGGACGTAAAAAGCTCCTGACTCCGACTCCGGTGGGAGCGGCTGCTGCAGAAAAAGATGTGCCGTTGCATAAATTTGAAAACATCAACGCTCCTGAAGCTTTGGAGACAATCAGAAACTGTACTCCCCGGATGATGGTGGTTCTTTCTTATGGGCAGCTTCTGAAACAGTCTCTGCTGGAGCTTCCTGAGCTGGGATGTATCAATATTCACGGTTCTCTGCTGCCCCGATGGCGCGGCGCTTCTCCTGTTCAACAGGTCCTTCTTCACAAAGAAAAAGAGACCGGCATCTGTTTTATGCAGATGGAACGGGGACTGGATTCCGGTCCTGTATTCAAGACTTTTACATTGGATATCCCTCATGGCTGCGGCGCCGATAAGTTGGAAATGATGCTTGGTGAACTTGCCGCAGAACACTGTGCGGAAACATTGCTGCAGATCGCCTCCGGCGCTTTGTCCGCAACCGCACAGGATCATGACAACGCTGTTATCTGCCGCAAAATCACCCGTGAAGATGGGGAAATCAGGTGGGATATGTCAGCGGAACATATAGAAGCCATGAGCCGGGCGTTTGAAAATTGGCCCGGAGCTTTTTTCCGTTTCAAAGTTGATGGAAATGAAAGTGTGATCACACTCAATTCTGCACGGGTCCATAGCGACATGTCAGGTGCTCCCGGGGCTCTTTTGACTCCCGGCAGCAGAAAAAAACTGATCGTCGGATGCGGTGACGGTGCCCTCGAACTGCTTGAAGTGACCCCCGCCGGGCGCAAAAGTATGCCTGTTGCTGCCTTTCCAAATGGAATACGCGGCGAAAATTTTGAATTTTTACCCGGGATCGCCCCGGAAAATAAGACCCCTTAAATTAATGGAATCAACTGATGAAAGTTACTGAAAGCAAAGAAATAATCCTGAATTGCGAGAAGTTGGAGAGGCGTTTTGTCATGCTTCGTAACGGACGCATTGAGGCTTATGAGATCGAAAGGGATGACCGGATGCCCAAGGTCGGTGATATCTACCTGGGGAAGATCGTCAATCTTGATCCCATGCTTCAGGCGGCATTTGTGGATATCGGTGCTCAGAAAAACGCTTTTCTCCACTATCACGACATGCTGCCGGGAAACAGTGAGCTCATTGAGGAGTTTCAGAACGCTGCAGATGATGATCTGCAGCTGAGGAACAAGGATAAAAGTGAGACTCTCAGTGTAAAAAGACGTAAACGCCTTTCCGGAAGTGCCCGGAGCGAAGCTGAAAATCAGCGTCGCAACCGGCGGATCTCTACGGCGGATATCCCGCATATTTTCAAACCCGGCAGTGAAATACTTGTACAGGTGGTGAAGGCTCCCATCAGTACCAAAGGTGCCCGGGTGACAACAGATATTTCCATTCCCGGACGTTTTCTGGTGCTTATGCCCTACTGCGAGCATCTGGGGCTTTCCACGCGCATTGAAGGTGCCGGGGAAAGGGATCGGCTGAGAAAGATACTTGCCGAATTGGAGCTCCCTGAGGGAATGGGGCTGATCTGCCGTACAGTCGGTGCCGGCAGAAAAGCCAACTTCTTCAAAAATGATCTTGAAATACTCCTTGATTACTGGCACAAAATCGATGAAGATATGGAAAAAGCCAAGGCTCCGGCGCTGTTGTTTACGGAGCCGAACCTGATAGAAAGATCTGTCCGTGATTTTCTGACGGAAGATTTTACCGGTGTCGTTGTTGATGACAAGGAGGCATACCGGACTATCATTTCGACACTGAAACGCATCGGCGGAAAAAAGATGACCGGCAAGGTGCATTTTTATAACTCCGCTGTTCCGGTCTATGAATATTACAAGATCAATGACCAATTGCGTGAAGTTTTCCAGAGAGAACTCCATCTTCCCGGCGGCGGGGCTATCGTTATTGATGAGACTGAAGCGATGATCGCCATTGATGTGAACTCCGGACATGGACGGAAGAGTGCTGCGGATCAGGTGGATTTTATCCTGAAAACAAATCTTGAAGCGGCAGAAGAGATCGCCCGGCAGCTGCGGCTCCGTGATATCGGTGGTCTGGTGGTCATTGATTTTATTGATATGCGCAGTCAGAAAGACAGAGACGAAGTCTATAAAACAATGAAAAAACTTGTCAAAGATGATCGTGCAAAAACCAAATTGCTTCCCATCAGCAAACTGGGACTCATGGAAATGACCCGCCAGAGAGAGCATGAGAGCATCTTGGATCAGGTATTCAATCCCTGTCCTTACTGTAATGGTACCGGTTTGGTCAAATCTGCTTTGACTATGAGTGCTGAAATCCAACGCAGACTCAATTCAGTTCTCCGCGACAGACGTTACAAGGATGTGGGTGCCATCAGAGTTTTTATGCATCCTGAAGTTCTTGCCCGGTTGCGGAATGAAGACTCCAAACTGCTGGATGAGCTGGAAAGCAAATACAAGCACCAGTTAAGTTTTCGCATTGATCCCCTGATGCACTGTGAAGAATTTAAGCTGGTCGATCCGGAAACGGGAGTGGAATTGGTCTGAAAAATACTGCCGGACCGGAAAAACACAGTCCAAAATCAAAAAAAATGCAAAAATCCTGCTTTGATGATTTGACAATACAACATTTATGGGCTATACTCTGAAAAGGAAACTTTTTAAGAAAGGATAATATGACAAAACTGCTGATCGTTGAGTCTCCAACCAAGGCTCGGACAATTGGAAAAATGCTCGGCAAAGATTATATGATCGTTGCATCCATGGGACATATCCGGGATTTGCCCGAACATGAACTGGGAGTGGATATTGATAATAATTTTGCACCCAGGTATGTGGATACTGCCCGCAGCCGCTCTGTAGTCAAACAGCTGCGCGAATGTGCCGCCAAAGCGGATGAGATCTATCTTGCCCCCGACCCTGACCGTGAGGGAGAAGCAATAGCCTGGCATATTTACGAGGTTCTCAAAAGCAAGGCAAAAGCTCCTTTTTTCCGTGTGACTTTTCACGAAATAACCCGTTCCGCCATAGAACAGGCTTTGATGAACCGGGGCGATATCAATATCAATCTGGTGGATGCTCAACAGGCACGCCGTGTTCTTGACCGTATTGTCGGTTATCAGGTTAGTCCCCTATTGTGGAGCAATTTGAAAAAAGGCAGCAGTGCCGGTCGTGTTCAGTCTGCTGCTCTGCGCCTGGTCGTGGAGCGTGAAAGAGAGATCTCCGCTTTCGTCCCCCGGGAATATTGGACCTTTTCCATTCTTTTCGGCGCTGCTCCCGGGGATTTCAAAGGCAGACTTTTCAAAATCGACAAAAAGGAGTTTGTGATTCCCGATGCGGCTTCGGCAGAAGCATTGGAGTCCAGTGTCAAAAATGGCGCGCCCCCCAGAGTTGTTTCCATCACTGCTCAGGAGCGCAGACGTAATCCTCAGCCGCCCTTTACAACCAGTACATTGCAGCAAAGTGCCAATACGGTGCTGCATTACACGGCGACCAATACCATGCGTTACGCTCAGCAGCTTTATGAAGGTGTGGAACTCGGTAACGGACCTGTAGGTTTGATCACCTACATGAGAACGGACTCCGTGACAGTTGCCCGTGAAGCTCAGATCGCAGCAGCCAATTTTATCGGGGCAACTTTCGGGAAAGAATATGTTCCTGAAAAGTTCAACTATTACCGGAACAAGGCTGCCGCCCAGGAAGCTCACGAAGCGATACGTCCGACTGATGTTACCAGAACTCCTGAATCGGTCGCTCAGTTCCTTGACCCCATGCAGCTGAAGCTTTATACCTTGATCTGGAAACGCTTTGTGGCAAGTCAGATGACATCTGCCCGCCAGCAGCTGACCACCGTTGATGTGGAGATCTGCGGAGCTGACGGCAGAAACTTTGATTTCCGCTCCACTGCCACTGTGACGGTTTTCCCCGGATTCACCAAACTCTGGGATGACGGAGAAAAGAGCAAAGAAGAAAAAGAAAATGCCGCCGTCCTTGGAAAACTCAGGGAAGGTGATATGCCTGCGGTCAAAGAGTTTGATAAAGAGCAGAAGTTTACAGAGCCTCCTCCGCGTTACTCTGAAGCCGCTTTGATCAAAGCTCTTGAAGAAAACGGTATCGGCCGCCCTTCCACTTATGCGACGATCCTCCGCACCATTCAGGAGCGGGATTACGTCAGACGCGATCAGGGAAAACTGTTGCCTGAAGAATTGGGATTCCAGGTGAATGATTTTCTGACTGACAAACTTCCTTTGCTTTTTGATATCGGTTTTACCGCTCAAATGGAAACAAAACTGGACGAGATCGAAGAAGGAAAATTGCCATGGATCGAGATGATGACTGATTTCTACCGCCAGTTTGTTCCATGGCTTACGGCGGCAAAGGTCCGTCCGCAAATGCCGGGAGAAATTTGCGGCGCATTGCTGCAATGTTTTGAACATGTAGCTTTTGAACCCGGTAAAAAGATCGGCAAACGCTCTTATGATGACAAACGTTTTTTCAACTCAGTCAAAAAGAGTTTTGAGGAAAATCAATCGATTTCCGACCGTCAGTTCCAAGCCCTTTTGGGCATGGCACGAAGGTACAAAGCTCAGCTGGATGAAACTCTGATTGCTCAGCTCCCTGCTGAATTTCGAGAGGTCATTGAAGCGCCTGAAGAAGAAAGTCATGCAGGAGAAGCAGATCCCGGACTTGCGTTTGTTTTTGCCGCCTTGGCAAAGGTGGAATTTGCAAAACCTGAAGGTAAAGGAAAACGTGTTTTCGATGAACATAAATTCTTCCTTTCTCTTCAGCAGCAGCATGATTCCGGAAAAGCTCTTTCTGAGAAACAGCTGGCTGTTTTGAAACGGATGGCTGAAAAATACAGCGCCCAGCTCAAAGATGAACCCGGAATCCGTGAGTTTATCGGAGCCGGACCTGCAGGAACAGCACAGCAGTCCGGAGCGCCGATAGAAAGTGTTTCAGCAGCTGATAACAGCAGTGCGGAAGCACTCCTGAAAGAGCTGATGGCTGTCAAAGAGTGGGCAGCTCCGGTCAAACGTGGGCGTTTTACATACGATGACAAAAAGTTTTTCACTTCGGTGAAAAAACAGTTTGATGAAGGAAAACTTCTCAGTGCCAAACAATTGGCGGCACTTGAAAAGATGGCAGACCGTTACAGAAAAAAAGATTGAAAAAAGGTGTTTTTATGGAAGAACCAAACAAAAAAGTTCAGGCCGCTGAGTTGGACGAATGCGAAGTGGTAAAAGAGCACGATCCGGCTGAAAAAGTTCTTTTAAAGAGAAAGAAGATTCTCAAGACCGCAGGGTATATTCTGGGAGGTTTGATTCTCCTTCTGATCCTTGCGTTTCTTTTCCGTGATGTGCTTATTGAGAACAGTATCCGTCATATTGGGTCGATAGTGACCGGAACAGAGGTGAAAATCGATTCTTTCAGAACATCTTTGTCAGGTACCGTGGAACTCAAAAATATCAAAGTTGCCAACCCTGCCGGATATCAGACCCCCTATGCTGTTGAGGTCGATCGTGTGTATGTGAAACTTCTGCCCGCAACGTTGACGAGTCAGGAACCGGTTGTTGAGCTCGTTGAAGTAGCTGGTGTACGGATCGACATGGAAATGAAGGGCGCAGGCCGAAGCAATCTTACTGACATCCAGGGGAACGTTGAAAGGTTTGCCGGTGGCAGTGCCTCTTCTCAAAAGAAAGATGCCGGGAAAGCGGCAGATCCCAACGCACCATCCCCACTCATCAAAAAAATCGAACTGACCTCCATGAAAATCTCCTTTTCGAGTTCAACACTGAATTCTTCTCTGCCGGTACCTCTTGCCCCCATATACCTTTCCAATATCGGCGGCAAGGGGAAGCCTCTGGGACAAACGCTTCTTGAGATCACCAGTGCCGTTATGGGGGCGGTCAATGCTGTCGGCGGAACTGTTATGAGCGGTGTTGATGCAATAGGAACTGCCGGAAAGAAGAGTGTTGATGCAATAGGAACTGCCGGAAAGAAGAGTGTTGATGCAATAGGAGCTGCCGGAAAGAGCAGTGTTGATGCAATCAGCAACGCCGGCAAAAGTATTGGCAGTGGTGTTTCCGGTCTTTTTAAAAAGATAAAGTGAGATAGAGTTATGTATTATTACGATGTATATCCTAAAGTCGTTCCGGCGGATGAAGTATCAGTGATCCGTATCCGTCCGCGTTTTGATCACGCAGCGTTTTCAACTGAAGCGAAAATAGAGGTGTTTCACGCCTTTTATGACAGGACCTCTCCCGGTTATGAACCTGAATGGGAAATCAAAGATGGGATACTGGAAGTTAAGGCGAAGTTTGAAAGTGAACAGGAACACTCCATTCAGGTGGTGCAGAGTTTTGAAAACGGCAAGGTGAAAAAACTGGATTTTCGAGTATTTTCACTTTATCCTGACTGGTATGCACTGCGTCCTTTTAAAGGAGATATCCATCTGCACAGCTTCAAATCAGACGGTTTGGAAGAGGGACGTTATATTGCAGCCCGTTACCGTGAGGCGGGATTTGATTTTCTTGCTTTGACAGACCACAGGCTGTATGAGCCTTCCATTGAAGTGATGGAGTATTGGAAAGAGATCAATCCGGATTTCAAGCTTTTTCCCGGCGAAGAGGTGCATTCCCCCGACAATCCTGTGCATATCGTCAACTTCGGCGGTAAAGGCAGTGTCAACGCCATATATCGGGAAGATGAGGAAAAATACCGCCGGGAGGTTGCAGAGATCATTGAGGCAATGCCTGATAAGATCGAGGGCAGGGACTACTTTACAGTTGCAGCATCGGAATGGGTTTTCAACCATATCAAAGAAAAAGAGGGACTGGCGGTTTTCTGTCATCCCTATTGGAGTGTTGCTGCCGGAAATTATGTTTCCGAGTGGAACAATGACGAGATCCTCAAACGGCGTAAATTTGATGCTTACGAGGCTATTGGCGGCTTTGCCAGCTGGCAGTATCACTCCAATAATTTGCAAGTTGTCCGTTACTATGAGGAACAGGCTAAGGGGAATCATTTTCCGGTTGTCGGAGTCAGTGATTCCCATGGCACAGATGCCTTCAATTTTGATGCAAACAGGGCAGGAAGAATCACCAATGAGAGCAAGGATGCGGATCTTTTCAACTGGTACTATACCATCGTTCTGGCTGAAGAGTGCGAACTTCCCAGTTTGATCGGCAACATTAAGAAGAATAATTCTCTTGCTGTGTGTGCTCCGGCAGGGGAACGCCCCGAAATTTTCGGATCGTTCCGCGGAGTCAGATACGGCATATTCCTCATGCGTGAATATTTCCCGCAGCTGCGCAGTTTCTGTGCTGTCGAAGGTCTGCTGATGCAGCACCATCTTGCAGGAGAAGATGTTTCAGCGGCTTTGAAAGCTTTCAGAGGAAAAAGTTCCGCTTATCGTGAGATGTGTTTTAAGCGCAGTAATTGATCTGTATTTATATAAGGAGATTGGTAAAGTGATTGGTAAAATCGTTGTCCTTTTCATGGTTGGAGTGCTTGGCTGCTCTCTTTCTGCTTCAGAAGTAAGTCAGAATAAGATCCGGCAGATAACTCAGATCATTCAGGGTGAATTCAGAAAGATCGTCGTTGTTCCGGCAGGAAAAAAGGCTAAGGCTTGGCAGCTGGCGGATCCGGGAAATTCCCGTGCCAGAACACCTGTGTTTGCCAAGATCAAAGCTGCTGTTTATAAAAAGGTTCAGGCACGGATCAAACCTTTTGACACAAAGGTGAAACAGGATCCTGTGCCGCTGAAGGAACGTGCTGAGATCAAAAAAAAGGTGGCAAAGAGATTTTCTTACAAAAACCCGGCAGAGATCGCTCTGGGGGCTTTGAAAGAAGCTGAAAAAGCCTATCCCCTTGTCAAAGTCGGAGATGATGTGACGATCCGGTTTTATCGCGGCGGTATCTTTTCCAAGGTTTCCGGTAAGGTAGACAAGATCAGAGAAGGCGGAACAGTTTATGAAATCGGCAATAAGATCGTGCGCGTTTCTGATATCGTGGAACGGGATCGGCAATATTTTGATCCTGTGCTCAACGAAAAACTGCGTAAAGAGTTTGTTGAAGATTTCCAAGATCCCAAAAAATATGCTAAACTGAAGAGAGATTATGAGGCTTACCTGTTGGCTGAAGCACTGGAAAAAATCGTTTCCAATGAAAAGAAGGGATATATCTTTTTCAGAGATAAATGGGTGAGTGCAAAGTTCGTCACAGACCAGCTCGTCACTTATTATCAGGGCAGAACTGACAAACGGCTTGATGCTGAACAGAAGTTTATACGCGGCGGCAAGAGTACCAAAGCAAAGCGAGTTGTGAGAGCAACCAAACCACGGTGACAAAACACTTTTCTTCCCCGTCAAGGGAAGCTTAATGAAATAAAAATCCGATCGGGCCATAGGGGGCTGCGATCGGATTCTTTATATGGTGCAAAAACGGAAACAGCAGTGGAGACGGCACAACTGCATCATCCGCCCGGAGCATAGCCTGCTTTTATTTGGCAGCTTCGATCATGGCGCCGAACCTGGCACAGCTTTCGTAAGCATCTTTGAGGAATGCTTTGCGGTTTTCTTCGGATTGCTCCCAGGGATACTCAAAGGCTTCATCCCAGTAAGGGGTGTTCCGCATGGAAAGTTCAAAGCAGGGCACCTGATCCTTGTAGGAAGATGTGGCAATGAGCTTTGCCAGAGCTTCGCAGTCCATGGACTCTGTGAAAAGAGGCTTATGAAGATCACGCACGCCGTCGTTGTCGTGGATATGGGTGGCAACCAGGCGGTTTTTGCGCTGCTCCATCTCGTTCATGCGGTTGCCGAGAATATTGGCGTGTCCCGCATCAAAACAGATCCCCAGACGTTCAGCGGGATAGCGCTCCAGATAACGGTCCACAAGTCCCCAGTCATCCCAGATCAGATTTTCAATGGCGATTTTTACATTGCACTTTTCAAGAACCGGCATCAGCTCATCCAGAGTACGGAAGGCGTATTCGATCTGTATCAACGCGTCTCTGGTCATCCGTTCTGTTTTTTCAGCCGGAATCGATTCGTGGGAAAATTTGGTGTTGGGACCGTGAAGCACCACCGCCCCCCCTTCGCCTCCCAGTTCAGCAAGCATTTCAATGCGGTTTCTCACCAGTTCAACCCCGGCAAGGCGGATATACTCTGTCGGGGAAAACCAGCACTTTTCCGCACCTTTGCTGCCGTGGATATCCAGAATTTTTATCCCCGCATCTTTCAGAACACGGCGGATCTCGGTGATTTCCGGCTTGGTGTAGAGAAAGTCGGTGCACCACTGATGCCCCCAGGAACAGTATTCAAAACCCGCTTCTGCAAGTTCGTAAAGCCTTGAAGCAAAATCTCCGGTGTGACCGCAATAACTGGTTACACAGCAAAGTTTCATAAAAACAGCTCCTTATCGTATTTTACCGCAGCCCCACGGCTTCACGGACCTTGTCAAGGAGGATCGCCGCTTCGTTCCGGGCACGCTCGCCGTTGCGCTTGAGCAAGTCGCGGACGTAGTCCAGATTGTTTTCCAGATCTTCCCGGCGTTTGCGCATGGGCTCAAAGTATGCCCAGAGCTTTTCAAAGAGCGCTTGTTTGGCGTGCCCGTAACCGTAGTTCCCGGCAAGCATCTTTTCGCGCATTTCCTGAAGTTCCTCCGGCGTTGCCACAAGTTTGTAGAGTGCGTACACATTGCATGTATCCGGATCTTTAGGCTCTTCAAGTCCTTTGGAGTCGGTGACGACGCTCATGATAACTTTGCGGAGCGCTTTCTCCTTGTCAAAGATGGGAATGGTGTTGTTGTAGCTCTTTGACATCTTCTGACCGTCAACGCCGGGGACGACAGCCACCTCCTCAGGGATCAGCTCCTCGGGGATCGTCAGAATGTCGCCGAAGCGGTTATTGAACTTCAACGCAAGATCACGGGCGATCTCCAAGTGCTGCTTCTGATCTTTGCCCACAGGCACCAGATTGGCACGGTAAAGCAGGATGTCAGCAGACATGAGAATGGGGTAGGTAAAGAGTCCGCAGTTGGCTTCAAAACCTTTGGCGACTTTGTCCTTGTAGCTGTGAGCACGTTCCATGAGCCCCACAGGAGAGAAGGTTGCAAGGATCCACGAAAGTTCGCACACTTCCGGAATGTCGGACTGCCGGAAAAAGACTGTCCGCTCAGGATCCACTCCGCAGGCAAGCCAGCTCAGAGCAAGGTTCATCACATTGCTGCGCAAGTCCTCCGGTTTGGGGTAGGTGGTAAGGGCATGGTAGTCGGCGATAAAGAGAAAGTTTTCGCCTTTGTCCTGCATTTCAACTGTCTGGCGGATGGCGCCGAAGTAGTTGCCGATATGGGGTATGCCCGAGGGCTGGATTCCAGTAAGAATTCGCATTTTTTATATCCTTGGAAATTTAATTGATTTTTTCAGAGCAGGCTCCGTCGCCCAGCTCGCAAATGTAATATTCAGCATTGATCCCGGTACGCAGTTTGTAAGCGGCGCACACCTTTTGAGCGTATTGATCGGCTTCATCCTTTTTGACCAGATGGATGGTGATACCGCCGAAGCCGCCCCCTGAAAGACGGGCGCCCAGAGCGCCGGGAACAGAGTTGGCAAGTTCAATGAGATAGTCCAGTTCAGGAGAACTGTTTTCAAAGTTCACCCGACTGGATTCATGGGAGTCGAACCAGAGCTTGCCGAATCCTGCCACATCGCCTTTTTCAAGAAGTTCAACTGCCTGATGCACCCGGGTACACTCGCCCACCACATGAAGGGCACGGCGGTATTCTCTTTCACCCAGTGCCGATTTTGCGTTGGTCAGCTGCTCAAGAGAGATATCCCTGAGGGTTTGGGCTTCCGGGTAGATCCCCTTGAGGATCTCTGCGGCACTTTCGCAATCGGCACGGCGGGTGTTGTATTCGGAGTCAACGAGGTTGTGTTTTTTCATTGAGTTGATCACTGCCACAGCGTACCCCGCAGGGAGTTGGACGGTCCGCAGTACAGCGATCTTGCGGAAATCGCTCAGGATGATGGAATCCTTTTTACCGAAAATTGAGCTGAACTGATCCAGAAGCCCTGTCTTCAAGCCCAGATAGGAATTTTCCACCTCCTGTCCGGCAAGAGCCCATTCTTCATTGGTAAGTTTTACATCAAAGAGCTCTCTCAAGGCAAATCCCGCAGCTGTCTCAAAGGCGGCGGAGCTGGACATACCCGCAGAAAGGGGAACGGTACTTCTCATGCCCGCTTCAAAGGCACCGATGGTGAACCCGCGGCGTCTCAGGGCGACGATCATACCTTTGACATAGTTGCTCCAATCACCTTTGGCGGCTTTGTCGATCTGCCCAAGATCGAATTTCTTTTCAGATCCGTCACGGAAATCCCGGATCGTGCAGACAGTTCCCGGAATACGCCGGGCGGCAAAAGCGGTATTGAGTCCCACGGCACAGGAAAGCACGAAACCCTGATTGTAGTCCGTATGGTTGCCCAGGATCTCAAGTCTTCCCGGAGCTTGTGAGACTGCTTCAGGAGCTGCCCCGAAACGGGCGGTAAACTCTTTTATCAGCTGTTCATTCATATTTTTTTCCTTCATCAATGAAACAAATCCTTGAAATACACTCTTCAAAACTTTCCATACCGCTCAAGATGTCGATCTGGATACGCAGGAAATACAAAGGCACATCGCAGCGGTCCAGTTTGGGGATACGCACCGCATCTTTTTCTGTGGTGACGATCATTTCCGCACCGGCGGCTTTTGCCTGATTGATAAAGTCTATGATCTCCTGCTGGGTATAGCGGTGGTGGTCTGCGTAGTGGTCGGTGAGCACCAGATCAGCGCCGAGTTTTCTGAGAAAACCTTCAAAACTTCCGGGACTTGCGATAGCGCTCAGGGCGGCAGTTTTTACACCTTTGAGACTTTCCAGAGGAACATGTTCCTGTGAAAAGAGCTTTTGCAGATACTGGGGCTTGTGACAGCACTCTATGATCTCCGCTTTGCGGCAGTGGCGGTTGAGGAACCGTTTCAAGTGGCGGTTGCGCCGGGTCCCTGTTGATTTCGTCAGGAAAATGTAGTCAGCGCGTTTGATATGCTCAATAGGCTCCCGCAGAGTGCCTCTTGGAAGACAGTGTCCGTTCCCGAAGGGGGCTGTCGAGTCAACCAGCACGATGTTGATGTGGGGGCGGAGCATCAGATACTGGAATCCGTCGTCAAGAATGATCACATCGGTTTGAAAGTGGTTGATGGCATAGATCCCGGATTTGACCCGGTCTTTATCCACCAGAACTGCCACATCGGGCAGATTGGAAGCAAGCATATAAGGCTCATCGCCTGCGTATTCGCAGTCCATGAGGAGATTTTTTCCGTCGGAAACGACTTTCGGGGGGATCTCATTGTGTTCAGAGTTGAACTTCTGGCGCATTTTTTCCCAGAAGGAACGGTTTTTGCTCCGGTATCCCCGGCTGAGAATGGCAACTTTGCGCCCCTGCTGGCTCAGTGAACGGGCGAACACTTCCACCACAGGGGTTTTTCCCGTACCACCGCAGGTCAGATTGCCGATACTGACCACCAGACACCCGAGAGAGTGGTGGCGGATGATCCGGCTGTCATAAAGCCAGAGCCGGAACTTGGCAATATTACTGAAAAAACGTGACATGAAAAAGAGCAGCATAAGCAAAGTCCGGTCAAACCAGCGCCGCCGTTTGCCGTTCATCACTTCGAGAAAATACTGTTCCAGATCTTCAGTTTTCAGTTGAAATTTGTGCATATTCTCTTTCCCGGTTTTGTCATTTACATACTATACCACAAAAAGAGCATATCTGCAAGTGCCGGAAAAGTTTTTTAATATACTTATTGGTCAAAGTTGATCCGTTCCTCTTCAATGACGAGAGGACGTTTTTTGACCTGGGTCCAAATGGCGCCGATGTATTCTCCGATTATGCCGATGAAAATCAGCTGTACTGCTCCCAGAAAAAATATTCCTATGACAAGGGGAGCGATCCCTAACGAGAAAGTGTCCCACCAAAGAAGTTTTGCGATAAAATATCCTGCTGCAACCAGCAAACACATAATTGCCAGAAGCATGCCGCAAAAAACTGACAGGCGCAAAGGAAGTTTTGTGTAATTGACAAATCCGGTCATTGCATAGTCGTAATATTTGAAGATATTGTAGGAGCTTTTTCCGTATTTCCGCAATGGCTGTTCAAAGGGGATGTCGATACGTTTGAATCCTACTTCAGCCAGAACGCCCCGGAAATAGGAGAAGTCGTTAAAACTTTTGACCGCATCAACAACACGGCGCGAAAAAAGTCCGTAACCGGTGAAGTTCTGGATCAGAGGTGCTGATGACAAACTTGAAAGCAGTTTGTAGTAGGTTTTGCGCAAGAAGAAGGCCAGAGGATTTTCCTGTGAAGATTCTTTGATCGCACAAACAATATCATAACCTGCCTCATATTTTTCCAAGAACTGGGAAATCATTTCCGGCGGATCTTGCAAATCAGCGGCGATCTGGATCACCACATCGCCTGTCGTGGTACAGAAAGCGTTCATCCCTGAGTTGATAGGTCCGAAATTATTGGCATTGAAGATAACTTTGAAATTCGGGTCTTCTGCCGCAATGGCACGCAGTTTGTCACGGGTGTCATCGGTTGAACAGTTATCTGCCATGATAAACTCATAATCATATTGCGGAAACTTTTTCAATTCTGCCATACAGCGGTCGTAAAGTTCGCGGATGTTGCCGGATTCATTATAACAGCTTCCGGCAATCGATATTTTCTTACGCTTTTCCATAATTGTCCCAAATAACCTTTGTTTCAGAGAGAAGAGTTTCCAATGAAGTGACTTCTGCTTTCCAGTCAAGTTTTTTTTCAGCCATTTCCACTGTCGGCAGATAGACATCACTGCTGCCGTTGGGTGAAAGACCGCCGGAAAGCTCTGTGATATTGTAGTTCAGTCCGAAATTTTCAGCAAAAGCGTGCAATATCTCAGTTTTAGAAATGCCCTGTTTGCTTGCCGCATCTATGGCGGTATTGATCTCCGGTTCCGCCGCACACCGAAAAATGAGCCTGGCCAGATCTGCCGGATGTGGAAAGTCTCTGATAATATTTACCGGTGAGGTTGAAAATGTTCTCTTATTGAGCAGTGCTGTGACCAGATCTGTCATAAAATAACCGGAGTCAAGAACGATATGCCGGCTGAAAAAAGAAAATATCCGCAAATCAGCGATCCGCAAGTGAGGCAGAGAACGATGTTTCGCTTCGCTGTATATCTTGGAAATGGCGTAATAATCAGGAATTTTGATCCGGTTGGGGAAAAACTCCCACGAGGTGTCTTCTGCGGCGGGGTGACCGCTGCGCCGGCCGTAAACAGCACCGCTTGAGAACATGACATACAGCGCAGCCGGATTGACATTTTTCAGATAATCCAGTGCCAGATTGTCAAATCGTTCCAGCACAGAAAACCAGCGGTTGTAGTCAGAAGCAAGCTCTTTGGGAGTACCCGCTCCGATACAGTTGATGACCAGATCAAAAGAATCTTTGCTCAAAAGAGCAAAATCTGTTTTTACTTTCCACGGTCCCGAAGGAAGCTTTTCCGGAGAACGGGCAAAAAGAGTCAGCTCCGCACCTGCTTCAAGCAGGTAGGGAGTTATTGCCCGGGCGATGTGAGATGTTCCGCCCAGTATAGCCGTTTTCAAAGTCAAAGCAAATCCTCCAGTGCAAAATGCCGCTGCCATTGCTGCCAGAAGGTATATTGTTTCAGCATCTTGTAATAGTTGTTTTTGTGGATCTGATATTTTTCCTCAAAACCCAGCGCTTTGCAGCATTTGGCGGCAAAGTACATGGCAAAAGCATGTGTGCCGATGACGGTGTCAAGGATGCGCTCAAACAACTTCAACGCCGCCGCATAGTTGCCGATCCGCATATCGTAGTTGTTTATGAAATTCAAAAAGAGATTGATTTCATAAACCTTGTGTTCGATGAATTCCGGCGTGAATTCCGGTGTGCGGATGACGCATTTTTTGAAATCCATCATATAGGGATCCGGTTCCGTGAAATAACCGTTTTTTTCGCAGATATCCCACATGCGGCTTCCCGGAAGAGGGGCCGTTACAAAACATTGGAACCAGTTGACATCCGTTTGGGCAAGGTAATCGATGCCTTTTTGTATGGACTCTTGAGTCTCTCCGGGCATGCCGATCAACAGATTGCTGATCGCCGTGATCCCGTATTTGTGGAGTGAATCGACTGCCCGTTTGGCATGATCGAGATTGCCGGGCTTGTTGATGATGTTCTTCAGCGTATCGGCATTTCCGCTTTCAATAGTGATATTGACCTCTTTGATGCCGGCTTTGTGCATGGCCTCAGCAATTTCATCATCAATGGCAAAAAATGCCGGAGTCGGAATTTCTGCCCGCAGATTCTGTGAAGCGATAAACTCCAATATTTCAACAGCTCTCTTTTTGTTGCTGAGAAAATGGTCATCGTAAAAAATAAAGCGCTTGATCCCGAAATTCTGTTTATAGTAGAGGATATCCGATTTCAATCTTTCAGTGGTGTAACTGCGCACTTTATGTCCGTGAACATTTTGCGATGCACAGAAAACACAGTGGTAGGGACAGCCGCGGGTGGAGAATATCAACATTTCCGGAAGATTTTCGGAACTTTCAATAACAAAAAAGTAACGGCTGGAGACACGGTAGGCTTCCGGTGCATGCAGCAAGGAAAAGTCCAGGGGCGGTATTTCATCCAGCTCTGTGATCAAGTTTGCTTCCGGCTTGAAATCAGGATGAAGATCTATTTTTTTCTGAGTGATCCAACTGTTGTTCTCTGCCAGATAGGAATCACAGCGATCCTCGGCGATGGCATGACACAACTCAAGCATGGGCAGTTCGCCTTCGCCGAAACAGATCGCATCGATCACAGAACTTTCCCGGTAGATCCGTTTGAAAATAGCCGAAGGCAGATGGCCTCCGGCGGTGATAAGGGCCTTATTCCAACGCTTTCTGACTGCTGCTGAAAACTCTCCAAGGTCCTTGAAATTACTGCAGAAGAGCAACGACAATCCGACAAGATCCGGTTCCGGACATTTTTCTGCTGCGATATTCAAGCACCAGTCAAAGTATTCTTCCCGGGTGAAACCATGACCTCCGCGCAAGGCAGCGATCCGGTTGATCTCAACATTACAGTCAAAAATGCTGATATGGGCATCGGGCATGTGTTTTTTCAGGAAGGAGGCAATCGAAAGGATTCCTGTCGGATAGACGCAATCGACCTTTTTTATTCGGGTAACACTGTTAAGTTTGCTGCGTTCCGGTGACTGATCAGCGTTAACGACCACATCAAAGGGTTCATTCAGAGGCATCAAAAAAAGAATATTCATCTTCCTCTCCCTTTGGGATCAATTTTTTTTGATCATATCTTCCGGACCGTAGATTTCATCCCATTTGACAGGAAGTTTTTTCCCGTAAGTGGGCACGAGATATTTGTCGATGAAGGGACGGCTTTCAGCAATCAGACAGGTATCTATGTGTTTCCCGAACCATTTGATATTCATACCGCGGTCGATGATATCTTTGAGAGGTTCTTCAAAGAAGTTGCCGATACTGGTCTGCATGTAGGGGCAGGGCATCACATCTCCGTACTGGGTGATGGAGATCATGCGCTTGACGGCGATACATCCCAGATCAAGTCCGTAAGAGGGGGTCAGGTGGGTGAATACATTGTATTTATCTGCAAGATCTGCCACATATTTCATATCGTCTTTTGTGACGAGAGCATCAAAATTGCCTTCCCAGGCGCCGACGGGTTTGGCGTAGGTGACGAAGGTGCCGACGCCTTTGCTTTTTGCAAATTCGAGATATTCGATGAATTCTTCACTGCGGACACGCTGATGGGTGACAACAGTGGAAAGAATGATGTTCAGTCCGGCATCAAGGGCTGCATCGATGGCACGGATGGCGCGGGCGTGGGAACCGGGGGCGTTACGGAAAGCATCGTGTTCTTCTGCATCAAGACTGTCCAGACTGAGCTGGATCTTGTCAACTCCGATGGATTTGAGATGTTTTGCCCGTTCCGCATCAAGCAGCCAGCCGTTGGTGTCGCTGGTGATGTAAAATTTCTGCGGATCGATTGCTTCGACAAGCTGGTCAAAGTCCTTAAAAACGAGGGGTTCGCCGCCGGTGATCACGATATTGGCAAGACCCAGTTCGTCTGCCTGGCGCGAAAGCTCCCGGACATCATCAAGAGTGAAGGAGCGCCCCTCCTTTTTCCCTTGAAAGTGCTTGACAGAACAGTGCTGACAGCGAAAGTTGCATGTTTAATTGTACTGAAACTGGATAATTGCAATACTTTCATTTCTGGCAATTTTCTCTGAAAACTTCATTACCTTTTCATAAACGCGGGGTTTCTGTTCTTTCAGATAGTTGCGGCGTGACTGCTCCACACTGTTGAGTTCTTTAGACATGTTATCCTCCTCTTGTAAAAAATCACTTTATGATTTCAAGTTTGTTTTCCCGCAGGATCGCCAAATGCCGGATTTGTGAAAAGCGCTGTGTTACGAGCCCTGCGACTTCATCTGAATACCCTCCGCAAGCGACGATGACTCCATCGATATCGTCATCAGCCAATGCTTCGGGAGCAACGATGGGAATATGGGTCGTAAAAGTGAAACGATTCTGTTTTTCCGGCGAAGAATCAGCAACAAAGCAGATTTTTTTCCGGTCCATGCCGGTGAGGGCAAGTGTTGTCAGAGCCTGGTGTCCGGCTCCCCAGAAAGCACATTTTCCGCATTGAGCGGCGAAATGATGGATTTGAGCTGTCAATTCCTGCCGGACAGCATGACAGGAACTCAAATCAACAGCCTTGCGTTTGATGACTTCAGCGGAAATAATATAGTCATGCCACACACTCCGGCAGGAAATTACGTCAAATCCGTGATTCTGGAGCATCGCCGTCAGGTTTGCCGCAGTGAAGTAGTAAATATGTTCGCAGCTGTACTCCGTCAACTGTGCGTTGGCAAGGATCATATCAAGATTGGGGACTTCAATGATCCCGGGGGCGTTTTCTTTGAGGTTTTTGCGAATACCGGTAAGAAATGCCGGTATATCAGGGATGTGTTCCAGAAAATTCAAGATGAAAAAACCGTCATAAGGTGCTTGAGGCATGGTTTCTTCCCCGGTGTCAAAGAAAGTTTTGAAAACCTGCAAATCCTGCTGGCGGCAGGCGATAATCCCGGAATCGCTGAATTCTGTTCCGCAAGCGGTGACTCCGCTTGCATTCATGAGCGCAAGATACTCCCCTCTGCCGCAGCCTGCCTCAAAGACTTTTTTCCCGATCA
The DNA here is from genome assembly GCA_017457065.1 of Lentisphaeria bacterium. Lineage (GTDB taxonomy): Bacteria > Verrucomicrobiota > Lentisphaeria > Victivallales > Victivallaceae > UBA1784. The sequence goes on along the minus strand of JAFTIE010000061.1, from coordinate 748 downwards.
GGTCATAACGCTTCACCCATGATGAAAACTGTTCAAGGCGGAAATGTTTCATAGCTTCCGATACGCCGCTTGCCCGGATCACTTCCCGATAGTAAGGCACCGGCGGAGCCGTATGCTGCAGCACACCGCAGTTCAGACATTGGCAGAGCGCAAGATCGATCCCTTTGTCCGCACACAGTTCTTCCCGGGTTGCAGGCATATTTTGGGCTGCTGCCGGAACATTTTTCAGCACCAGCAGTTCTTTGCTCAATTCACCTTTGCATATCCGGCATCGGTTCATTATATTCAAAACCTCATATTTTCTTCAAATTCTTCTTCCGGAAGGAAGGGCGCCAGATTTTCCATCGGCATTGAAACCATTCCTCCGTCGGGCAGAGCTTTGGAACTCAGATGGGGAGCTGTTCCGACACTCTGATCAAGAAGAACTTCGCAAATAACCGTGCCGGGGAGCGACAGAATATTCCGGATTTGAGATGAGAGCTCTTTCGGGGTGGTAATTTGCGTATATTGCAATTCAAAACCGCCGCACAGTTTGCGGAAATCGGGAAGTGTCAGTCCGCTTGAAGGATCACAGGCGACAAAGTTGCCGTCAAAACGCCCTTTCTGCATGTTGCGGATGGAGCCGTAACCGTTGTTGTTGAGTACAAAAAGTTTGATGGGCAAGTTCAAGCGGCGCAGAGTCTCAAACTCCTGGATGTTGTGCATGATGCCGCCGTCACCGATCAAGCCGATCGTGCGTTTTTTTCCG
>JAFTIE010000005.1 GCA_017457065.1 Lentisphaeria bacterium | reverse complement strand
GAGTAATAATGCAAATAAGAGGTAATTTCAAAAGTCATTCAAAAAATGGCAAAGATGCCATTCGCAAAGAGCTGTAAAGGGTAGTTTGAGGCTGCTACCTGCAAGGTAACAGCCGAAAACGCTCCCTTTATCAGATCGAAGCGAGGGCGCTTTGACAATTTTGAGGAGTTTTGAAATTGCCTCTAAAGCGCCAAAACAATAAAAGCGCTTTTTTTGAACACTTAATATTCAAAAATCAAACACTTTTATTTTCCTCACAGAAAAACAGCTTCACTTTTTTTGGCACGGAATTTGCTTATACAATAAATGCGAGGGCAATTCCGCTCCACTTGAAACTTTAAGGAAAATGAACTATGATGAAAAAAATAGTTGCCTGGTGCCTCACCGTTGAAAAAATCATACTCGGTCACGCCGGTATCGGCATCGACGAGATCGAAGATTGAATATTCAGGGGCGCTTTTTAACCATTTTCGCCAGATGGCTCTTGTCACAGAATCCCCAGGCATCAGCAGCCTCTTTGAAAGGAGCTCCCCTGCGGAGTGCGTGGAGGGCACCGTTGAGCCTGAAGTTCCGTTCATAACGGGCAAAACTCAGACCGAACTGCTTTTTAAAAAGCGCCGCAAAGTAATTTGTGCTCAGACAGCACTTTGCCGCCGCTTCTGGTACTGAAAGTTTTTTCCCCGAAAGAGCCTTCAAAGCAGGCAGCAGCCGCTGGTGATCGGCGGTATGATCGCCCCCTCCTCCCGGCTCCGGCAGAACAGTGATGAAAAGCTGCTGGAGCAGATTCCAGATAATCAGTTCTTTGCGTGGAGAGTCCGGCAACCTGATGGCTTCAAGCAGCCGGGCGGTCACAGAGGAGCTGTGCAGCTTTTCGTTGATGTGCTTCATCCGCATCCCGGGGCTCATCACCATGAGCTGCTCCAGCTCTCCGGCGCCGGTAAAAAAGCTCTCCAGCAGAAAGTTCCGGTCAATGTTGAATAAGAGCAGTCTGTGGTGATTGCCGGTACAGACTGTATGATGGACCTCCCAGGGGGCGGTCAGGTAAACCTCATTTTCCGAAGTTTCAACTTTGACTCCGGAAAACACACCTTCCCTGTATCCTCTGAGCACCACCCCCAGGTGCAGGGCACTGTGCATATCAGGCACAGGAGAACCGATCTGCTCATCATAGCTCCTTTCCATGTAGGAAAAAGGATGTTCAGGAGTCAGCTCCCAATCAAAATATACAACATTTCTCATGCTTTTTGCTCCGTAAAAAGATGAAATATACAACACAATCATCTGAATATACCACACAAATGTGTTGTTTTCAACTTCTTCCGGCAGTATATTACACAAATAGAAGAGGTAATTTCAAAAGTCATTCAAAAAATGACTTTCGATGCCATTCGCAAAGAGCTGTAAAGGGTAGTTTGCACTTGCTACCTGTAAGGTAACAACCGCTTGTCCCGCCGTAGCTTTATGCGAAGGCGGAAAAACGCTCCCTTTATCAGATCGAAGAAGAGGGCGCTTTGACAATTTTGAGGAGTTTTGAAATTGCCTCAGAACTCTAAAAAAAAGGAAGCTGAACCATGAAACACAAACTGATCCTTATCGGCTGCGGCGGTATGGCAAAGTCCCATGCCGCACGTTTTGAACCCCTTTTTGACCGCCTCGACGTCGCCGCAGTGGTGGATGTGGATGCCGCCAAAGCGCAGGCTGTTGCGGACCTGCTCCCCAACCATCCCCCTGTATTCACTGACTATCACGATGCTCTTGACCTGGGAGATACAGTACTCCAGTGCCTCCCCCACCATCTCCACGCCCCATGTGTCATCGACTGCCTGAATGCGGGCAAACACGTCCTTTCTGAAAAGCCCATGGCAAACAGCAAAGAAGAGTGTCTTGCTATGATGGAAGCTGCAAAGCGCAATGACCGCACGCTCATGATCGCCTACTGTATGCGCTTTGATCCGGTGATCCGTGAAATGCGCCGCCTGATCAGGGAAAAGGTCTACGGAGAGTGTTTCCAGCTTTCCATCTGGACCGAACAGCTGACCATCAAAGAGGATGCCCCCTGGATCCATGACCGCAAGACTCTGGGCGGCGGACAGCTTTTCAGCCATGGCTGCCACTATATCGACCTGATGCTGTGGATGATGGGACAGCCCGTCAAAGGCACCCACACCGGCACCAGACTTGGCACTCCCTGGATGGACCGTGAAGGCACCAGCAATGTCTGTATCGAATTTGAAAACGGTGCACTGGGCTATCACTTCGGCACCTGGGGCGCCCGGGGAACCAAACTCCGGTACTCCTTCCACGCTCACTGCGAAAAAGGTATGCTTGAATATGTGCTCCACGAACACCGGCTCTACCTGAGAGGCAACATCTCTGAACACATCCCCGGAGTCCCTGAGGAGTGCAAGGAACATGTTCTCATGGACCTTGCGGAGTCCCCCCTCAAGCCCACCACTCAGGAAATGGCGCACTTTCTCGACTGCGTGGACAACCACACCCCTCCTGAGACCTCCCCCGAAGAGAGCCTGGCAGGTCTGGAAGTGATCTGGGAACTTTACAAAGCTGAAGACGAAGGCAGACTTGCCGATCTGAGCAGGATCCCCATTGCTTTCAAGTGACCTTTTAAAGAAAACGCACCGGGACCACAGGCTCCGGTGCTTTTTTGATGGCGTTTTTCAAGGTATCAGAAGGCAGGGATGAAATCTCCGCCGCGGCAGGTTTTGAGGTAGTTGAGACCGTGGACCTGTCCGGTGATCTCAAGGTCGCCACGGTAAACAGGATCGTGCCAGCCTTCGATGTCGATGGTGCCTTCGTAGTTGTTGAGACGCAAAATGGTGATGATGTCCGCCCAGTTGGTGTCCCCGAAACCGGGAGTACGGTGCCAGGCAAAGGATTCACAGCCGCTGATACCCTTTTCGGCAATGACATCTCTCATCACCGTGGCATCCTTGCCGTGAACGTGGAACACTTTAGGCGCCCATTTCCGCAGCTGGGGGATGGGTTCGATGAGCTGACACATCTGGTGGCAGGGCTCCCACTCCAGTCCCAGATTGGCGGCGGGAACGGCGTCAAAGAGCTTTTCCCACATGGTGGGGTTGATGGCAATGTTCCAGGAACCGTATTTCCAGTTTCCTCCCATGGAACAGTTTTCAAAAGCGATCTTAAGTCCCCTGTCAGCAGCACGGGCGGCAAGAGGAGTGAAAACTTCGGCAAATTTGGAGAGTGATTCAGGCATGGGCTGATCGGGGATCCTGCCGGTGAATCCGGCGATCACATCAGCACCGAAAAGAGCGGCGTTGTCAATGACGAGCTCCAAACTCCGGAGAGTCTGTTCCCCCTCAGGAATCAGTGGATTGCCGTAAACCCCCAAAGCGGAAATGGTCATACCGTTCTTTTCGGCACATTCCCGCACCCGTTTGGCATATTCAGCAATGCCGGTGATCCAGGTGGCATCGCCGCCAAAGGTGATTTCGATACATTCGAAGCCGTATTTTCCCAGATTATCAATGTAGGCAGTGATTTCCGGCAGCTCTTTTCCCCGGACCATGGTTCCGATTTTTATCTGTTTGGTCATAAGATATCCTTTCTTAAAAAGTCTCTTATAATATAACCTTCTGAAATCACTTTTTCAAGAAGTTTCCTGGAAACTTCATCACGCCTGTGTCTCAACGGGCAGTACGGCTGCGGGCTTTTCGTAGTCAAGCAAGGTATATTGGGGGAGCTCCGGCACATACTTTGCAAAAAGCTCACCAGACATGCCGTTGCGTTCAATGATCTCACGCAAAAAATAAGCGCTGGGTTTGGGAGTCCTTTTGAAAGTTTCACGGTCAACGGCGACCAGTCCGAAGCGGGGATGGTAGCTCCCCCACTCGTAGTTGTCCAGAAGCGACCAGTGGAAATATGCCCTTATATCGGTGTGATAAAGCGCCATTGCCTCTTTCATGGCTTCAAGCTGCAGCATGATATAGATGACCCGGAACTGATCGTCAAGGGCGGGGACGCCGTTTTCGGTGATCCATACCGGCTTGTCTGAGATCCTGCCCATGGCGTGAACAAAGGTCTCAGGGCAGAACTCCCGGGTCATGGGTTTCTCGGGGATCATCTGAAAGTTGTTGAAGTTGAACTTTTTCCCCATCAGATCAGCTTTTCTTGAGTCAACCAGCCCCCGGTGGTAATAGTTGACCGCCCAGTAGTCACAGGAGTTTTTCAATTGGGGCATATACTCCATATCCATTCCCGGCAGCACGATCTCTCCTGTGCGTATACCGTGGAAGAAAAAGGTGTTGTGGTTCCACTCCTGCATTCTGGCGGCGGTGATATCCATTTCATCGTCGGGGCGCAGGGGAACTCTGGGGACGTAGGCGTGAGCTGTGGAAACCGGAGCCTTTGAGTGTGCCCGGATGATCTCTGCCCCGTAAGCGTGGGCTTTGAGTTTGATCTTTTTGGTAACAAAGCACTGGGGATGAAATGCCCCCAGATTTATTTCGTTCATAACGATCCACGAATCAGTCAAAGGAGCGATGCGGGGAACCAGATACTCCAGATGGCGGCGGAAATATTCAAGATTTTCCTCTTTGGCAAATCCCCCCAGCTCCTCAAACCAGAGGGGATGGGTGAAATGCCACAAGGTCACATTGGTGTGGATCCCAGCTTCTTTAAGGCGCTGCAGCTGATCCAGATAGTGTTCCAGAGCCTTTTCGTCGTGGATGCCGTTCTCAGGTTCGATACGGCTCCACTCGATTGAAAAACGGTACGCCTGATGTTTCAGCTCTTTGAGGAGTTCGATATCCTCTTTATAAAGCTCCCAGCTGTTGCACGCCTTGCCGGAGGGAACATAATCCGGATGGTTGAGTTCCAGCTCCTGTTTCCAGCGCTGGCAGTGGATATTGTCGCCTTCGATCTGGTGTCCGGCAGTGGCGCTGCCCCAGAGGAATCCTTCAGGGAAGGTGAAGGGAGGAAGTTTGTAAAGATTGAGCATGATTCAGATACCCTTCATCACATAGAAGGAGCGCTTGGCAGAGCCTGCCTTTTTCCCTTTGATGAGCAAAGTGAACTCAAGGGTGTAATTTTCCTCAGCAGGCACTGCTGCAAGGGGCAGAGAATAAAGGAAATCGTTCCCTGTCACAAGAGCCTTGCTGTTGTAAAGAATTTTTCCCTGAGCGTTGGAAACTCTGACCGCCAGAGCTGTGCCGTCGCCTTTGACGAGATTCATATTGACTCTGCCCTTGACGGAGACAGCTTTTTCGGTTGAGAAATAGTACATTGCAGTGTCGCTCACCACCAGCGCCCCGGGGAGCTGATCGGTAAAAGACCAGACAAGTGCCTTTTTGTTTCCGGCAGAGGGTTTGACGGTGACAGTGTATTTGTTCGCCCCTTCACGGGCAAGATCCACAGGGAAAGTGCAGTTGCCTTTGAGGGTTTTCTGAAACTGCTTTTTCCCGTCAACGGTAACGGTGACAAGGGCTCCGGAATCAGGGAGTCTGGCAGAGATGAAATTTCTTCCCAGCAAAGGAGAAGGCGCAGGCGCCAGAAACACATCACTGTCGTCAAGGTAAAGTTTGGCATATTCTCTGGGGTTGTGGGGATCGGGCACAAGAGATGCGTGAGAAAGAAGGGCATTACGGTTGCGCATGAAATTGATGCCAGTTACAGATGAGGAAAATTCAGAAAGGGGGATCGCCACTTCACAACACCACATGCCTTTGGTGATCTTTGCGGAACTTTTGAGTCCGGGGCAGTTCCATTTGATATCGCCCTTTTTCCCCTCGATGGCGATATCGGTGACTCCGTTGATGGCGTTGAACATCAGATGTTTCCGCGACCAGTGATCGTTTTTGCCGTCGTAAAAGATCTCAACGGAGTCATCACGCCAGGTAAAAATGTCCCTTTGTCCATACCGGCGGCTGATCTTGGAAACATCAGGCTCGATGGAGCGGAACGCCACATAGAGATATTCTTTGTCCCGCAGCAGATAGATATCGGTGGGGACTTCGGGTTTGTTCCCTGACAGAAGAGGAATATCAGGGACCCGGAACGCCTTCTTCCATCCGGGCTCTGAAAGGTCGCCGTCAATGGTGATCTTTGAAAGGGTTTCAGGTGCCCGGAGGATGACGGGATATTTTACATTACTTTTTTTTTTCACATCGGCAGAGGAAAATCTGATCTCAGGAGTCACTTTTTTACCGGCAAGCATATCCTGCAGATATTCTCCCATGGTGGAAACGCGCCAGCGGTAGCGTTCAAAGTTCCGCACATCCCAGTCGGCAGGGCGCATAACTGGCATTTCGTTTTTCAGTTTGAGCATTTCTGCTTTGACCTTCTGCCCTGCAAGGCGGACCTGAGGGCGCTTGTCTTTGAGGGCTTTTGCGGCAAGTTCTTCCACAGTGACCAGATAGCGGAAGTCGTCGATGCCTTCGCGCATGGTCTCAAGCTGCAGTGTGGGGATGATCTCGCCGTCTTTGCCGGGATAGATCATAACACTGTCTTTGGCGGAGTGGTCAAAGTCGTTCCACACATTGTTGCGGCGGCTGCTCAAGTTCCAGAAATAGCGTCCTTCCCAGTTGCCGATATACATATTGAATCCGGCATTGTAGCGGTTGGAGTAGTGATTTTCATAGACACACCCGGTGTAGCTGAAGAAACGGCCTTTGCTCTTTTTGGTATCTTTGTAGATCTTGGCAAGTGTCTTGCGGTCTTTCCCGGTGCTGAGACCGTAGATGCGCATATCCAGATAGGGAGCCACCATTTTGGTAAAGTCATCATCGCCGCAAGTGACAGCAGTATAGCCGCCGGCTTCTTTCACCAGTTTGAACATTTCAGTGGCGTAACGGAAGATCTTCTCGTAACCGTGGCAGCCCAGCTCGTCGAACTGATACCAGTAGATGCGGACACCGTATTTTGCGGCACGCTGATCGATGGCACGGATGCAGTCTTTGAAAAGCTTCTTGTAGGCAGGGGTGAGCTTTTCAGGGTAAAGGCCGTGAAGTTCCTTCATAGAAAGAGGTTCATTGAGGAATCTGGCGATCACATCGGTAAAGCCACGGACTGCAAACCAGCAGGAAAGGGTCTTGAATCCTGCGGCATTGTAGGCTTTGAGGAAGTTGTCAAGTCCGGTATCCCGGGAATCAGCAAAGTTCAGCTGGGGCAGCTCTTTGCCCTGATAGAGCATTTCAAGGCGTTTTTTCACATCTTTGGTCTTGCGCATGATCTCGCGCATGGGTTTGCCGACCACATCACGCATACAGCTCTGGTGTCCCTGCAAGGCACTGGTCAGACCGTAGTCCCGGATGAACTTGAACTGGGAAGGAGCGCCGTAGTAACATCCGATGACAGGTTTGAAATCTTTGATGAGTTTCAAAGAGGTGACACGGAGCGTATAGTTCAAAGTACGCACAGGGAAATCCCCGCTTTTGAAAAGGACTTTTCCCCGGTAGACGCCGGGCTGGGCGTTCTCAGGGATACGCACTTTAAGATAGTAAGCAAGAGCAGTTCCTGCAGGAATATCTTTGGGGGATTCCTTTTCCAGAAGTTCGGCAATATCCCGGTAGCGCAGTCCCACAAAGGATTCACGCTGGGGCCAGACACGCAGATAACGCACCTCAGGCACAGGGAGTTTTGCCCCTGTATCAGAAACCGCCGCCGTAGCGCTCACAAAGGTCTTGGGCGCTTTTTTGACGGCGTAAAGAGAGAAGGCTTTACCTTCGTAAGTCCCGGGAGCGCCGAACATCACCAGCTGGCGTGCGAACTCATCAGCAGAAGGACGCAAGTTGGGGTTGAGTTCACGCAGATCGTCAACGATGTAACTCCGCAGACCGGAGTCATTTTTCCCCACGGTGAATTTGACATTTTCCCGGCGGGGCTTGGGGGTGACATCCTCAAAGGTGGCGGGGATGGTAAACTTGCCCGCTGGGGTCTCCAACACCCGCTGGGGACCTTTGGCGGTACGCTGGCGGTATTTGCCGCTTTTGGCAGCTTTGGCAGAGAAAGAGATGCTTCCCAGCTCCAGATCGATACCGGGGGTGATGACCAGACTGAAAAGGGCATTTTTGCCGTCAACAGCCATCTTGGAGTTGATGGGGAAGTTCACTTTGACATCGCCGGGGTTGAGGGGCTTGATGTTTTCCCGGACATCTTTATTCATATAGCCGATGCTCCAGGAACCGCTCTGGTGGCGGCGGTCAACGACGATGTATTTGTACTTTTTCAGCAAAGCCGCAGTAATGGGGAAACGGACCTCTCCTCCCTGCATATTGCCACGGATGACGATAATCTCCTTTTTCTTCTGCCACTGAACAGTTCCGGTGGTCTTTTTGCCGGTAAACTCCTTCATCGTCAGATCGGCACCTGACACCATGGCGGCAGCGAGGAAAAGCGCCGCAAAACAGCACATTTTTTTCATCTTGTATATTCTCCTGAATGATTTAGGTTAAACTTCTTCTCAGTTGCGCTCTCTCTGGAGCATGAACCGGGTGGAAATGTCGATATCTCCCCCCTTGGCTGAAAGAACGGCTTCCCCCACGGGGAAATCCTTCCACGAAAAGGAAAGGGGATTTTCACCGGGAACGACCTCATAAACTTTGCTCACCCTTTTGCCGTTGGCGGCGGTAAGAGTCAGAGTGACTTTGCCCTTGTAAGTATTGGAAAAGAGAGAACACTTCAAAGAATCGTTGGCAAAGTAGTAGTGTCCGATCCCCTTAAAGGCCCCTGCAATGCGGGGAAGCTCCCGCAAAACGACCTCATCCACCCACATTTTACCGATGGTGCCGGGATTGTTCTCTTTAGTGTATCCCCAGAGCCCGAAGTAGACGTATGTCAGAGTTTTGGTCACATGGGTACGGAATCTGATGGGGGGCATCTCACCGCCCCCCACGGGGATCTTGGAAGCCGCACGCACCTTTGTATCAGGCTGGCGCACTGAAACATAGTGCCAGCGGTGTCCGGACTCCCGGTATCCTTTGAGTTCAAGGATATACTCGGTATTGGGTTTCAAACGGAGCATCTGCCGCAGATAGAGGGCGCCCCGGGTATTCTTTTTGTGAAGAAAGACCGCCACCTTGCCGTGGGTCTTGTGTTCGGGAACAAGCTTCACCACGCCTTCCACCTTGTCACTGCGGTCAATGATCCAGTGCTTTGGGACACCTTTGGCATCAAGCCCCTCCTCAAAGGAGCCGTTTTTAATGAGATTGGGCATTTCTGCAGCAAAAAGAACCGCAGTCAGGAACGAAAAAGTAAAAAGAAAAGTTAAGAATTTCATCGGAGTGTTTGCCTCTATATTATACATCACCAGAGATCGTTTTTAGCGGCACCGTAATCGGGAATCCAGAAAGATAAGACCCATGCTCTGTCGCGCAAAGTTTCAAAGGGGATCTTGCCGTATTCCATAACAGCGACATGACTGTCAAGGAAGGTGATATTGCATTTTCTGCCGTGATTCAAAGCAAGCTGATAGGGGTACTTGCTGTCTCCTTTGGGACGGGCGAAACAGTACTGATACTGAGGATTCCATGCACTGTCCCCGAAAAAAGAGGTGCGGCTGGGACGCTGATAGGAACTGATAGGTTTGATTTTGTATCCATCACCCACATAGTAATTCCTGGCTATAGTGAAAACTCTGCCGTCTGTGGCAGTGCTCATCTGATAAGCCGTTTCACGACTGACAGAAGGACAGGCAAGGGGGCTTTTATCTATTTCCCCCGTTGAGGTTATTGCATAACCGCCAATGGGAAGACCGCTGATTTTCCATTTGAGTCCCCCAAGATAGGGGGACAACATTCCTTTCTCAGGATTGCTGTCGAACCATGAACGCAGACCCACGGCAGTATCACTGTGCCCTTCTTTGCGGTTCCAGTAAGAGGGGGGACCTCCTTTATTGTCAGCAGCGTAAAGCGCCACAGCTTTGCCGATGGTCCCCATATTGTTGAGGCATGAGATCGCCTGTGCCTTTTCCCGTGCCTGCTGCAGAGCGGGCAGAAGCATAGCAGCCAGGATGGCAATGATGGCAATAACGACCAATAGTTCAATCAGCGTGAACGCTGATTGAGTGAAGATGTGAAGGTGTGAAGAGCTTTTTTTGCATCCGCAAAAAAAGCGTGAAGTGCGCCCTGTCGGGCGTAAGGATGTGTATTTTTTTATTTTTGAAAAACAGTTCTGTTGTGCAGTAGTAACCAGCAGCTTGATCAGCGTGAAATTTCTTTTTTGAAACATATCAAGCATTTTCATAGTATACCCCCTTTTTGCGGTCTGGAGATCCCTGTCATTGTCACACTCTCTAAATATATCACATCAAAGCGTTTTTTTCAACTCAAGACGGAAAACATTCTTTCTCCCGACAAAAAAATCCGTCCTTTGCACTGTTCTGAAGTACAAAGGGCGGATCTGACGCCAAGGGGAAAATCACCCTTGCTGCCGGGCGCAGCGTTTGGGGGAGACCACCTGATCCACAAGACCGTATTCAACAGCCTCCTCAGCCCCCATGAAAAAGTCTCTGTTGGTGTCTTTTTCGATTTTCTTCAACTCTTTGCCTGTGTGATAAGCAAGAATGTTGTTGAGCATGGAGCGCAATCTGACGATCTCTCTGCTCTGGATCTCAATATCCGCCGCTGTCCCCTGAGCACCGCCCCAGGGCTGGTGGATCATGATCCGTGAATGGGGCAGCGCAAAGCGCTTGCCTTTGGTCCCCGCCCCCAGCAGGACCGCCCCCATGGAGGCGCATTGACCGATGCAAAAGGTCTTCACATCGCAGGAAAGACTCTGGATGGTATCGTAAATGGCAAGTCCCGCCGTGACGGAGCCTCCGGGAGAGTTGATGTACAAATCGATATCCTGTTCGGGGTTTTCCGCCTGCAGAAAGAGCAGTTGAGCAATAATCAGATTGGCGGAGTCGTCGTCAACAGGCATCCCGAGAAGGATGATCCGGTCCTTGAGGAGCCGGGAGTAGATGTCGTATCCGCGTTCACCGTGACCGGTGGATTCAACGACCATGGGAACAAGCTGGGAACGAAAAGCTGTTTGTGTGTTCATACGCAAATTTTCCTTTATTCTGAAAGTTTAATCTTTTGACGGGTGGGAATCAGAACCCCATCTTGTGAACGATGTTCCCCAGCCCCGTGTAATTGGTGCCGGAGGTCTTGCTGGCGACCTCTGCCTTCAACGCTTCAATGATTTCTGCGTTGGAAAGGTTGGAGTCCTCCAGATAGTAGAACTGCTGGCGGGTGTTCCTGAAATCAGAAGGCGTCAGAGAAGAGATGGTGAAAAGTGACTCCTTCTCACTCTCAGTCAGCTCAGGCAGTCCCATACACGCAGTAAAGTAGGTCTTGAAGAAAATTTCTTTCCCCTCATCATCAAGGTAATCAAAGTGGAGCCTGAAACTGAAACGCCGCAGAGCTGCCTGATCCAAACGCTGGATCATATTGGTACTGACGATAAAGATACCGCTGAAGCGCTCCATCTCGGTCAACAGTGTGTTGACCTGACTCACCTCCCAGCTGCGTACCGCTCCTTCACGGGAAGCCAGCATGGAGTCTCCCTCATCAATGAAAAGGATCTCTTTGTTGGCTTCGGCTTCAGTAAAGGCCTGACAGATGCGCTGTTCGGTGACGCCCACATACTGCCCCAGCAGGTCGCTTGCGTTCTTGATGTTCAGCTTCATCCCCAGCTCTTTGGCAAGGTATTTGACGAACTCCGTTTTACCGGAACCGGGAACGCCGAAAAGGAGCAGATTCATACGGGGCCGATCCCGGTCATCGCTGATTTTTTCAGTCTTCTTCAAGTAGTTGCGGCAAACCTCCACCAGCCGGGGCAGTTTGATGCCGCTCTTGATATTGAGTCCTTCAAGGGAGTAATCCATGGCGGGCTCAAGCTTCTCCTCAGGCGTTTCCGCAATGCCGAGAAGCGTGCAATGCGCCTTGAGGAAGGTCATGACCTCATCTTCAAAGCTGCAGTTTCCATCCTTTCTGCAAAGACAGGCGGCATTCTTCACTGCCACAGCGATGCCGCCGGGATTGACAGGGAAACGGGCGCTGACCTTCCTGATGAAGTTCTCACTGAGCTTGCCGTCGCAGTTATGAAACTTGAGTGCATTGTTCCAGATATGGAACCGTGCCTCAGGCGAAAGCTCATCAAAGAGGATATTGTAATCAAAGCGTCTGCGGCTGGAGGGATCGATCGCCTCCTGACGGCTGTTGCAGATCCACAGGATCGTGAACTTGTTGTGATCCATGACATTGTTCAGCTGCCCCTTGGTTTCACCATCCCGTGAACCGGGGGCATTGATCCCGAAAAACTGCATGAGTCCGCCGCCGAAACCGGAGTTTTCCACCAGCTTGTCGCACTCATCAATGACAAGGATGCTCTTTTCAGGGTCCAGCTGCTTCTGCGCCACAGCAAGAGCAGCGTAGCGGAACGCAGGACTGTAGCTGATGCGCCGGTTGTCATCATCATTCTGAGCGATGAAGTAAAGTTCTTTGCCCAGATCTGCAGCGAGACTTGCGGCAAAACTGGTTTTACCGGAACCGGGCACGCCGTAGAGCAGGACTGAAAGTCCGCTCTCTTTCTCTCTGGCGCCGATCATCTTCTTAAGCATACCGCCCTGCTTTTCAGCAAGTTTGCCGTAGAATTCCCAGGGCAAAACCTCTCCGTCAAATCTGCTCCAGAAGCGTTCAGCCAGAGGTTTTGAGCTGATACCGGAAAGATAGGACAGGAAGGTGCGGTCCAGATCCAGATCCTCATCCAGCAATCCGTATTTGCGGATATTCTTCTCATCCCCCAGAAGTTCGCTGAGTTCCACCTCTGTAACAGAAAGAGCTCTGGCAAGAGCTGAGATCTTTTCCCCATTCCGGAAACGCCCCACATCAAAGTCCCCCAGATCAATGAAACTGATGCTTGAAAGGAAAATGGCCATAATGACACGGACCTCCATATCGTTGAGAGAGAAAAGTTCTTTCATCTCAGCGACCCGGGTCTCAATGGCGGAAAGGCTTCTGCCGGGAGCGGCAAGGGCTTCTTCATATTCCCTGATGCGCCGCTCGTAACAAAGGCTTACCAAATGCCACAGCCTCTTGCGGTGAACAAGTTTCTTGGTCAGAAAGCTGATGATATCATCAGGGTCATCCTCCTCCAGCTCGGGGGGAGTACGGAGGGAACTTGTCGCCATGCTGCGGCGGATCTCAGGCTTGAGGATCTTGTCATAAATACTTTTGAGCTCATCATGGCGCAAGTAATTAGCCACGGCACGGTTCCAATCGCAGTCGCGACTGACCCGCAAACCGATGTTCTTGAGGATCCCTGCAATGGAAAGGACGCAGTGATAGTTCTTGAAGAGATCGACCCCTTCACCGAAAAGCCGTTCTTCTTCAAGCTGAGCGGCAAGTTTTTTTTTCTGTTCCATAATTTTCTCCTGTAGTTTATTTGTAAAGTCTTCTCATTTCCTCCAAAAATGTCAGGATATTTCCCGGACATTTCCCCGCTCCGGTATCAGAAAGCAACGGGGCAGGAATCAAGTTTACGGAAAAAAGGACGGACAAGTTTCATGAACTCATCCCAATGGCTGGGGAAACGGTTGATACCATTGCAGTTTTTCACCGGAACTCCGCTCCGGCAGAGGGTCAGATTCCAAATGGTTCCTTCAAGGACGGGTGAATCCATGGAGCTCCAGTTTTCCGGTTCACAAGCTGCAACGGCTTCTGAGAAGCGGGCAAACTCTTCTGCGCCGGAGCAAAACCGGAGTGAGGCAGAGCAATCTTTGACCTCCACACACTCTTTATCGAAATCGATAATGATGTGTTTGACATTTTCGGGCCAGCGGGCAACGCTGAAAATCAGTTTGTTAAAATTTTTCATGAGCTGTTTTTTTCCTTTGTTGATTGGTTTGTTTGATGATCGAAACGAAACGACCGGCGAATTTCAAAGAGAAATGATTTTATAGCTTCATGAAAAACCTTTCTGAAGTTGCTTGTTGAAATTTACGCAAAAAGCCCGGCGCTTTCAAGCTTTTTCGGTTGCGGCACTTTCCATAATTGCAAAAAACGTGCCAACTTTTTTCAAGCTCAAGAGCATACTGAAAAGCCCAATCTGCCATTCAAATATTTTCCACAGCGGTCATTATTTGAACATTTATTTCGTAAAACAAAACTTTTCATTGACTAAAAGCCCTTTGTAAAGTATAGTATAACAACAGAGGTAATTTCAAAACTCCTTGACATTGCCTCAATATCAAACAGCAAACAAGGAGTGTTCTTTATGCGCCCCCTTTCAGACAGGACAAAAAATTTTACCGACTCAGTGATCCGGCGGATGACCCGGATCTCCAATGCTTTCAATGCTGTAAATCTTTCACAGGGGTTCCCCGACTTCGATCCCCCCGCAGAACTGACACAGGCACTTGCCGACCTTGCGCCCCTTGGTCCCCACCAGTACTCTATCACCTGGGGGGCAAAGAATTTCAGAGAGGCGCTGGCGAAAAAGCATCACCGCTTCACAGGAATGGAAATCGATCCTGAAGGAGAGATCGTCGTTACCTGCGGCAGCACCGAAGCCATGATGTGCGCCATGATGAGCGTGGTCAATCCCGGGGACAAGGTGGCGGTCTTTTCCCCCTTCTACGAAAATTACGGTGCCGACGCCATTCTTTCGGGGGCTGAACCCATTTATGTGCCTTTGCGCCCCCCCTGTTTCGACTTTGATCCGGATGAGCTTGAAAACGCCTTCCGTCAGGGGGCAAAGTGTCTGATATTGTGCAATCCCTCCAACCCCTGCGGCAAAGTTTTCACCCGTGAAGAGCTGACCGTCATTGCGGATCTTGCGGAAAAATACGACTCTTTCGTTATCACCGACGAAGTTTACGAACACATCGTTTACGATCCTTTTGAACACATCTCCTTTGCCGCACTCCCCGGCATGAGAAAAAGGACCATCACCTGCGGATCTCTGTCAAAGACCTACTCTATTACGGGGTGGCGGTTAGGGTACATCATCAGCACGCCTGAGATCATCGACACGGCACGGAAGGTCCACGACTTCCTCACCGTCGGTGCAGCTGCGCCTTTACAGGAGGCGGCGGTGACGGCATTGAATTTCGGTGACAGTTATTACAAAGAACTGAAAGAAAAATACACCTCCTTACGGGATTTCTTCCTTGCCGGACTTGACAGGGCGGGGATCCCCCATACCACGCCTCAGGGCGCCTACTATGTGCTTGCCGACATTTCGGAGTTCGGTTACAAAAGTGACCTTGAGTTCTGCGAACTCCTCGCCGAAAAGACGGGTGTGGGCGCTGTTCCGGGGTCAAGTTTCTTCCGTGAAGATGTGAACCATCTGATCCGGTTCCACTTTGCCAAGAAGGAGTCCACCCTCGCCGCCGCTCTGGAAAGACTCATGAAGATCCGGGAAACCATGCCTTACAGAAAAGAGTGTTGAAAAAACAAACTTTCTCCTTGACTTTTTTCTGATTTTCGTGTAAAGTATCGAAACAGCAACTGCTTTTAACCGAATATCAAAGGAACACATTATGAAAAAACTGCATCTGTTATTGGGAGCCCTGATTTTGGGTACTCTCGGATTGCACGCCGATCCCTTCACCCCGGGGGGTGTCGCCGTAGACTGGTCAAAGTATGACCCCAAACCTGAAAAAGCAGCATCGGCCGTCAATCTGCTGAAAAACGGCTCATTTGAAATGCCGGGCACCGATCTTTCCGGATGGCGCGGCAAAGGTCACTGGGTGGGGTGGGCACATGTGCACACCGCCCAAAAGACGCCGGAGCTCCAGAATTTCCGTACCCGGTTCTCCCGGACAGCGTTCCGCAAAGTGGTGCAAGGCGGCAGTGACGGAAAGTTTTCAGCCTGCATCAAGACTCCTGATCCTGTGAAGGATATGATAAAGCCCCTCCCCATGCTTTCCAACAAGATCAGCCAGACCATCCCCCTGAAGCCTGAAAAGAGCGAAAGGGTCTACACCCTCACCTTTATGGCAAAGGGCATGATCACCGCCACCCGTCCTCACAGTGGCTCTCTGGTGATCCAGATGCGGGGGCAGAAGCTCAACGCTAAAAAGCGTTTTCAGGGTGTGGGCAAAGGTGTTCAGAACTCTTTCACTCTCCGCAGCAGCTGGACCCGGCACACCGTCAACCTGACACTGCCCCCCAACAGCGACGGACTCAGTGTGACCCTCATTCTCTACGGAGTAGGGGAAGCCTTCTTTGACGATGTCCGTGTTTTCCCTGCGGATTCCGCCCGCAAAGCCGCCGACCGCATCAAGGTGCGGGTCTCCCCCTACAGTCAGCTTGACAACACCTATTGCTTTGGTGAAAAGCTCCCGGGGGTGATGAACTTTACTTTCAGCGCCGAAAGAAAAGCTTTCAAGCGTAAAAAACTCCATTTGGAACTGACCTTGCCCAAAGGTTTCAAGGTGGTGGATGCCCGTGAAAAGTGCAAAGTTTCAAAAGGCGAAAACAACGTGTGGCGGATCGACCTTATGGGGATGGGGGCAGTTGCCTTCACCCGGGCATATTACATGCTTCAGGCATGTTCCGTCATGGTCGAAAGTACTCTCCCTGCCTCAGAAAAGCGTTACACCGCCACCTACCGTCTGGTGGACGGCGATTGGAAAGGAACGCTCCACAAGATCGATTTGAAAGTGATCCCCGCCTTCCACGGCAAGCGTCCAAAACTCTTCCGATCCTCCGCCATGCTGGGACATGAATTCACCTATGAAGGTGCCGGAACAGCAAAGGCGGTGCATTTCTACGACAAGAGCGGATTTTCCTGTATCCACGGGGCTAAAGATGCTTTGGCAAAAGAGATCAAAAAACTGGGTATACTGCGTTACAGATCCGACTACTTTTTGTGCAACGGATTCCGTCTGGGAGCAGCCCCCAAGACGGGGAACGCCCGTTTCATGCTGGCAGACGGGACCCATTTCAAACGGAAGATCTGTCCTATCGAGGTCTACAAGCGCGGACCTTATTATATGGAAGAGATCTACGGAAAGATCCTGAAAAAAGCCATTGTTGACAACGACACCGTTGATATTTTCATGACCAACTGGGAGCCCTATTATCTGGACTCCAAGGGATGTTTCTGTGTGAATTGCCGTGATGAGTTCATCAAACACTCCAAAGGTAAGATCTCCAAAGAGGAGATCATGGCGGTGTGGCCCAAAGAACTGCTGCGCAAGTACGCCGCAGAATACTTCAAATTCCGCAGCTGGCAGCACGGTCAGCTGGTCATCACACTGCACAAGGATGCCGCAAAACTGGGCAAAAGCGTCAAAAAGGAGTCCGGATTTGTTCCTGAGATCTCCTGGCGCAGTGCCACCCATGCGGGCAACAGCTACTGCAAGCAGTACAATGTGAAGGACTACATGTACGAACTCCCCTGGCTTGAGCCCTGGGGCCCCTACATCTACAACCGTGCGGGACTGCCTTACAACTACTATCCCACGGCGCATTTGCCGACCTATGGGGCTGCAGGGATGATGAAGGAATTCATCATCGACAGCTTCAAGAATAAAAAGGCTCCCGGCATGATCGCCTTCCCCCACGGACATCAGGGGGAAGACTGGGTCACTGAAGCAGAAGCCTTTGCCTTTGAGATGCTCTGTTTCTTTGTCCGGGGCTGGGAAGGAGCTTTCGGATACTATTTCCCCCGGGGCTACGACTACCGCCACTGGCGTGCCGCAGCCGAAGCGAACACCACCATCGCCCGGTATGAAAACTTCACCTTCAAGGGTAAGAACGACAACAAGGGCGTAAAGATCACATCCCTTTCCCCGCTGCCTGAAAAGCTCTACTACGCCCCCCACTGGCAGGAGCCCGAAGGCGAAGTCGGACTTGTCCCCGGACTGAACAAGCTGGGGGCAGTCCAGTTCCAGACCTGGCGTTACAACGGTGAAATGCTCATCTGCGTGGGCAACTTCTGGCAGAAGGGAGAAAACTTCTTCAAGCTGCAGATCGCCGGACTTGTACCTGCCAAGAAATACGGAGTGGAAGTTTCAGGACACGGATTCGGGAACTACACCGGCAAAGAGCTTGCCCGCGGCATCACGCTGCAATGCGGCGCCTTGCGCTGGCAGTTCATCAAGATCGGTAAAGCTGTCAAGGTGGGGAAATACAATGAAAAGGCGGTCAAAGCAGCATTCAGCAAACGTCTGGGAGCCATCAAAAAGGCTGTTGAATGGGAAAAGGCATATTATAAGCAGGTTTCCTCTTATTCTGCTGCAGACACCCCGGTCATTGATTACAAGTCTATCAGGAGTGTCACTTCCAAAGGCGTGACCGTCAGTGCTGCCGACAAAAATCTGCTGGTCAGGACTCCTGTGTACACCTTGCGTGTGGATCCCGGACAGGGTGGACGCATCCACGATTGGAAAGCCGGGAAAACTCTCCTGTTCCCCCGGAGCAAGATATTGGGATTTGCTGTCCCCGGTGTCTGGTATCCTGCCAAGAGTGCCATCCAGCTGAAAACGGGCATGAAGCTTGAAAAGCTGGTTTCTGCGGCGAAGGGCGTGGAGCTTCATTTGTCAAGGATCCTGACCAACAGGGACAACCGGCAGCTTGCGGGAGTCCGGATCGACATGATCTACCGTTTTGAAAAAGACAAAGTGGTGACGACTGCCCGCATCACGAACCTGCTTCACGATGCCATTGAACTTGCCTTCAGGTTCCACAACATGCCGGCGCTTCTGGGGACACAGAAGCGTGATTCCGGAAAGGTCCAATTTGCCTCCGGAGAAACGTTCCTGCGGGATTTCGACCAAAAGATCGTCCGTGTTTCAGAGACGGATCCTCTTTTGGAGCAGGCATTTAAGATCATCAAGCAGCACCGGACGGCAAAGAATCTCCCGGTTCGCCTGACGGCTCCCTGGAGCAAAAGCGTTCTGGAGTTCAGTTTCCCTGCAACGCCCCACTCCATCGTGATCTGGGACGATGCCAGACAGGAGTTCCCCACCTTTGAGCCCATCTTCAAACGAACTCAAATCGCCCCCGGCAAGAGTGCCGAATTCACCATGAGCGCCGCCATCAAATAAATGCCCCGGAAACCGGGGGCGTGGGACTTTCCTCATGCCCCCGTCCTCCCCTGCCGCAATCCTGGCAAAGGAGGATCCCCAAACCTTGTAATCAACGATTTTTGTTTTTGAGCCCACCCGCTCAAATCCCAAAAATCGTTTTATCATTTTAAGGGGGGGGCAAATAACCTGCCACGCAAGAAAAAACAGTCAAAGTAAAGGTTGAATCTCAAGCCAACTTTTTTTGCAGAAAGGTTTGCCTATGCTTGGGGCTATGGCTGACGGCGACGCTATCCGCCTCAAGCCAACTTTTTTTGCAGAAAGGTTTGCTAAAAAAAACATCTAAAGAAGGTGTGACATCCTATCCGCCTCAAGCCAACTTTTTTTGCAGAAAGGTTTGCTCTGCTGAACTTTGGTTTACTGTCAGTATTTCCCGGCGGGGATGACTTCGAGCCAGTAGCCGTCGGGCACAGTGGTCATAACGAATACATACCCATTATTGATCTTTTTTGCGGGCTGTGAGTTCTTCTTCAAGCAGTTTCAACTCCTGCAAGTCTTCTAAATCCGCCTGTCTGGCGGCTTCGGTTTTACGCCGCTGATTGAATACTTCATACCGTTCACTTACGATTGCTTTCATATCATTGTTGCTGATCGAACCGGTATTATCCAATATTTCAAACCCGTTGAACTCCAACAACTGATTGACATTGCTCCGCCAGAAGTCCATCGTGAGTGTACGTCGGTTTTTGATCCGTAATTCAGCCGATTCCAAAAAAATCATGACCAGACGGTTGAGTGAATCAAGCTCATCTTTGTTCAAAAAGTTTTTGGCGGTGAAAATATCTCCCTTGCGGACAATGGAACCAGCCCAGCTGGTCGCTCCGAAATTGGGCAGTTCAGCTTTGGCACGCTGAACAATGATCTCTGCGGCAGTAAGATGAGTTACCGCATAGAGCAGCTTATTCTGCGTTTCGGCAAAAAACATTTGAGTCGATTTATCAGTTGCATCGTAATCACTGCTCAAACTGAAAAGTTCACGAACCTTCTGATAAAAGCGTTTTTCCGAAGCCCGGATCTCCCGTATGCGTTCCAGTAATTCATCAAAATAATCCGGGCGTCCGTCGGGATTTTTCAGGCGTTCATCATCAATGATAAAACCTTTGCGCATGAATTCGACAAGATTGCGGTTCGCCCATTGTCGGAATTGAGTTCCCCGCTTGCTCCGCACCCGGAACCCTATGGCAAGAATCATATCAAGAGAATAATAAGCCACATTGTAATCTTTGCCATCGGCGGCAGTTGTTAAATAAAACTTAACAACTGAATTTTCTTGCAACTCCTTGTCTTCAAACACATTGGATATGTGAGTAGATATATTCGCTTTAGAGGTGGCAAAAAGTTCTGCAAGCTGATTTTGGTTGAGCCAGACGCTGCCGTCCTTTGCCAGCAAAGAGATATTCGCCTTGCCGTCGGCTGTTGAATAAATAATGATTTCTTCTGAATTATTACCCATAACAATGAACTTTTATGCGAATTTCTTGGTATATCATTCACTTCAATTATTAAAGCCATCCGGAACCAATGCCAACTTATTGATTGAGGCATGAGCTTTGCTTAATGATTCGTGAACCATTGTGACTTCATCGAAATCCCACATCTTCAATTTTTTTCGATCAATGGCGTTTTCCGGGAGTTCTTTCTTTATTTTCTCAATTTGTTCGGCTGATGAAACAGCTACGATAGCCTGTACAGCAGCATTGCTTTGAGCCCTGAGTAAATTAAGAATCAAACTGTCAATAGAGCCGCTGGATTGAACTTCAAAGACATAAATAGCCTTACCCATATTACCAATCTTAACTTCCCATACGGCGTCAACAACAGCACCTGCAGCAATTTTCACTTCGGCTCGGCTTTCAAAGCCAAGCCAAATTCCTATTTCGACAAGTTTTTGTTTTATCTCATCATGGAGGGACTTTTGAATTTGATGATTATTGACAACAGTGGTCGGTTGAGGTGGAGCAACGACAGGTGCAGTTTCACTATCAGAGGGCATTTCATCCCATAACAGATAATCAACTGCCAACAACGTTGTATCCTGAATTCCCTTGTTTTTCATTTCAGCAGCAATTTGCTTACCGATCTTGCAAACCTCAAGAAACCGTTTGCCAGTATATTGGTAATTATATTTCGGGAGATCAGGAACTTCCAAAAAGTTAAGAGCTTTGACCGTTGTACCGTTGAAGATCATGTATTCATCAGGGTTGTAATATGACAGCAACTCACTGATCGTTGCCGGTCCCATTCCCTTGATTTTCTTCAAGAAATTATCCCAACGTTTGATAATATCGTTTGAACCGAAGAGCAATTCAGCCAGTTGTTTTTTTACGTTATCAAAACCATTATCAGCGATAATCTTATCGACAACAAATTTTTTATTTCCCCAAATAATCATCGCCCACAAACGGCTGATATACTTGTAAAAATCATCTTCGGTCATAGTCAATAACTTATCCGATGAGAATCCTTGATAAAACGCAATTCTCTCTTTGCGTTCTTCCATTGCCTCTTGCAAACTTTCAGGATTTTCAAGTTGTCTGCATTTAAGATGTTCAATGGCAGTTGTTAATTTGTTTTGATTCATAACACAAACACCTGAAATTACTATTGATTAGTTATATTACATATACAAAGAATAGAAGATATTGTTTTGAATATCTAGTAATTTTTTTGTTGTGGTGGATGAGATTAGCACTCTGGACTGTTTTTAGTACATACTGATTC
>JAFTIE010000060.1 GCA_017457065.1 Lentisphaeria bacterium | reverse complement strand
GTCAAAAGAGTTCCACTGCTTTTCAAACTGGAAACGATCCTCTACAATTACGGCAATTACTTTATCCGCACCTTCCTGCCGGGTAATCTCTTTCCTTTGTATCCCTACTACAATCCCGCCCTTGATCCGCGCTGGATGGCTTTGATCCCTGTCGCCTTGATGCTGACACCGTTGCTGGCGAAGAAAAAAGAATTCCGTCCGGCAGTGATCTACGGTGTGGTTCCTCTTCTTATTTGCTTTGCCGCAGTGCTGATCCCCGTGGTGGGATTCATGCGGGTGGGAAATACCGACTTTGCGGACCGCTACAGTTATTTGCCTGCTGTTTTTCTTGTAGCAGGAGCGGCATTTCTGCTCAAGTTGAATCTGCCTTCAGAAAGTCCTTTCGGTCGCTGGCTCCCCATTCTGGGAGTTTTGTACTGCGGCGGACTGCTTTACAAAACAGAACTTTACATGCCGGTCTGGAAGGATCCTGTTGCTAACATTGAACGATCAGTTTCAGTAAAAATCCCCAACTTCAATGCAGCAATATCAAGTGCTGTCAATGCCTATCAGAATAAGGACTTCAAAAAAGCGGCAGAAATTTGCAGAGAAAAAATGCCGGAATTGCCTCATTATCCTGAAACGTTCAAACACATCATACAGGTTTTTAAGCTGGGGATGCAGGGACTTATCCTTTTCCAGCAGGGAAGACCGGATGAAGGGATCCGTTTTCTCAATACCATCTACATGTCTCCCTACAGCCATTTGATCAGTGACTTCCCCATTGATTTTGCCCAAAAAATTCTGACTGCAGGCGCAGAGTATCACCTGAAAAAATACAATGACAGCAAAGCTGCCGCCAACTTGTACCAGCGCTGTTCAGATTTCTTCAAAGCTCACTCAGAACTCTACGAAGCCTTTTATGCCGGAATGGCGGCGCTGACCTTGAAAGATTATCACGAAGCAGCCAGACAATTTACCCGTGCTCATGCTTTCAATCCCCGTGAAAAGCGGTGTCTGCAAAATCTCAAGTTTGTTGAATCCAAATTGAAGGAGCTGAAAAAATGAATATGCTGCTTTTGGATAAAGAAGATTTCACATCACATGGTCCGGTCTCTGTGAACGGAAGGCGTTTCACCCGACTGAAGGATTTCATTCACATCGAAGTCGGCAAGAAGATCAAAGCCGGAGTCCGCAACGAAAGCTGCGGGAGTGCGGAAGTCCTTGAAATCATGCCGGATCAGGTAAAACTTGACTACCGGCCTGAATCGTCCCCTCCCCCTGCCCCGCCTTTGACACTGATCATCGCTTTGCAGCGTCCTCAGACCTTCAGCAAAGTGATCCACAGTGCCGTCACGCTGGGGATCAAGCAGATCCACTTCATCCACACTTTCAAAGTGGAAAAAAGTTACTGGCAAAGCTCAAGGCTCCGCCCGGAAAATTTGCAGGAAGAAATAGACCTTGCTCTGGAGCAGGCAGCAGATCCACTTGAGCCTCAACTCTTTTTCCACAAGCGTTTCAAGCCGTTTGTTGAAGATGAACTTGAAAAAATTGCAGGTTCTTCACTCCGCCTTTTAGGAGATCCTTCAGGCACAGCCCCTGTTCCTCTTCACGGTACGCCCATCACCCTGGCACTGGGCCCGGAAGGGGGATTTACTGAATACGAAATAAACACGCTGAGGGAGCATTCCTTCAAGTCTATCTCACTGGGGACAAGGATATTACGTACAGAATTCGCTCTGGCTGCCCTGCTGGGTAAATTACTTTTCTGAAGAGGTAATTTCAAAAGTCACAAAGATGTCATTCGCAAAGAGCTGTAAAGGGTAGTTTGCGCCTGCTGCCTGGCTTGTCCCGCCGCAGCTTTATGCGGAGGGGGAAAGGTAACAACCGCTTGTCCCGCCGCAGCTTTATGCGAAGGCGGAAAAACGCTCCCTTTATCAGATCGAAGAAGAGGGCGCTTTGACAATTTTGAGGAGTTTTGAAATTGTCTCCTGAAATGTCAAAAAAAGTCTGCATTGCAGATCGAACAAGTTTTTTCCCCGCAAAGTTATCCGGAACTCCTTTTAAGAATTTGGTATCCAGATATTTATTACTTGAATATCCATAATTTTTTTGCATTTATAACTTTTTTTCATTTGCAAAATACATAATCACGCATTATATTAATTGCAAGGCAAGATAAAAATATACTTATCCGGAAAAAAAATATGTTATTTGCTCATCCGTTTATATATCTTTATGAGCCTGAGTACCCAGAAAGATGATTATAAAAGCGATAACCCATGAGGAGGAAGCTATGGCGAATTTTCAGCAGATTCTCAATGATGAGATCCGGCGTTTGGCACGGAAAGAAACCAGCGGCACTGTAAAAGAAATCAAAGCTCAGCTTGTTGAACTTCGCAGAGTCACATCTGAACTCAACCGGCGTCTCAAAGCACTTGAAAGTGCCGTTCCCCGGGAACAGCAGCAGAAGGTTGTTGCTTCTGTGGAAGAAGCTGAAAGCACAAAAGTGCTCCGTGTAACTGCTGAGCGCATTGTCAAATGGCGCAAAAATATCGGTTTGAACAAATCACAGTATGCAACTCTTTTGGGAGTCAATCTTCTTTCTGTCATCCGTTGGGAAAGCGGTCAGTCCACTCCCCGCGAAGAGCAGAAGCGACGTATCGTTGCTGTGCGCGACATGGGCAAACGGGAACTTGCCAAACTGATGGCAGAAAAAAACATCACTGTCAAATCCAAATAAGCTCCGCTGCATTTGACAGAGACCGCCCTGACTCCGGGCGGTCTTTTTTTTGCAGAAAGAGAGAGTAAAAAAGCCGGGAGGTTCATTCGGACCTCACCGGCTTTACAACAGATAAAAAAGCTTTACTCTCTGTAACCGACTCCGGTCACATTACAGAATTCAACAAGCAGATTCCTGACATCTCCGTGGACAATAATATAGTGCTGTCCGGCGACCTCAGCCAGAAATTCGTCTGCCGGGTAGTTGAACTTGACTTCCAGGCTTGGCAAATGGGGAGCCGGAGGAGTCCAGCCCGCTTCTTCCCAGTCGGGGGGAGCAACGGCTTCGCCCAGAGAAACGTGCATGGTCAGACCGCCGAATTCATCCTCGGTCAGGCGTGCCAGTGTGACAGTTCCTGTTTTCAGTTTGGAAATGTTGAGCAATCCTTCGCCGAAAGATCCGAAAGCCTTGGGAGAAACGGTGATCTTGCCCTCAACCAGCTTTCCGGGGACATAGTCGGGAACCCCCATCAGTGCGGAAGTTTCCGTAAATTCGTAGAATTCCAGATATCCGGGCTGTTTGCCGGTCAGAAGTTTCATAAGCAAAGCAGTCACGGTGCCGTAGGAGTCATTTTCAGGAACAGTCACAACGTCGGCGATCTCGTGGAGCAGTGCCATAGCTCCGGCAGGGGCAAACTTCAGAAGTTTTTTGATGCCGTCCACATCGCAGAAGCTGAAGGCATTCCACTTGCGCTCATCAAGAAGAGCTTTGAGAGAAAGGGCAAGTTTGGCGGCATTTTCCAAAGTTCCCGACTGGGGCGTTCCCTGGATATCCCACTCATTGCGGATCTTGTCGGCGGCAGCTTTGATATCCGCCTCACTGACACTCTGTGAAAGTTCCTGCACCTCCATCAAATCGCAGTGTTCGATCTCCACCCCGAGAAGATTTTTCAACAGCTGGGCATTGTAACAGGTTCCGTAAAGACGCATGTCCCGGTATCCGGTCATGCCGATACGCTCCTTACGCAGAGCAGCGGCGGCAGAAACGGCACGGAGATAATCCGCAGCCTCAGCAATGCGGGGCTGACTGTCTTTGAAGTTGACCAGATACTTGAAGTTGTATCCCATTGCCGCCATAGGAGCGCGCAGAGCGGTGGAACCCGCCTGATCGGCGGTGGTGACAAAGTGTTTGCCTTCATACCATCCGGACTGTCCCCAAAGGAGCATGGGCAGGTGTTTGAAATTTTCAATGACCCGCAGTACCGCCCATGAGGGGATCCAGCCTGCGATACAGACCACCAGAGCATCAAATTCATACTGTTTCAGCTCTTTGACCGCTCTTTCAGCCTGTTCCCCTGCGGGATCATCGCTGACGGGAGCGGTGTAAAAAATCTCGATCCCCTCTTTTTTCAGGGCATCAGCGGCAAATTGACAACGTCCGTCAATAAACTCACGGGGAGTATTGACCTCTCCGAAACCAACGAAACCGGCACGGATCTGCATTATTTTTCTCCTAAAATATATTCATTGAATCGACAATATTCTTCAAAACACGCTTTGTAGCGTTCCACATCTTTGCCCGGAGTGAAAACTCTTTCCTCTCCGGCGAGGGCGGCGCCCGCTTCGGCGGCGCCGGAATAGACGCCCGCTTCGGCGGCGCTCAATATGGCAGCGCCCAGAGCCACAGGTTCGTCACAGCTCCCCACGGAAACGGGCAAATCAAGGACATCCGCTTTGATCTGCGCCCAGAGAGAGCTCTTTGCGCCGCCTCCCAGTGCC
This sequence comes from Lentisphaeria bacterium, assembly GCA_017457065.1. GTDB lineage: Bacteria > Verrucomicrobiota > Lentisphaeria > Victivallales > Victivallaceae > UBA1784. The sequence continues at coordinate 11,270 of JAFTIE010000060.1, read as the reverse complement.
CGGACGCTCTTCAACTCCATACCGAGGGCGGCAAGGGCATTGGCGTTGTCTTTGAGCAGAAAAGCCACCGACTCCATGATGGCACGGGCAAAGTGTCCCCGGGTGTGCGCCAGAGTCAGCCCCTTGACAGCACCTTTGGCGTGTGGCGCTGCCACAGGGGAAACGGCTCCTGCCAGATGAGGCAGCAATATAAGCCCGTCGCTGCCGGGAGCAACGGCGGATGCCGCCTGATCCAGTTCAGCATAACTCATGCCTCCTGAAAATTCATCGCGGAACTTTTTCATCATCATCCCGGCGGTAGGCGCCCAGGGGAGCAGTGCAAAGTCCCCCGGCTGCCAACCGAGATAGGTGCTGATGCGCTTCAAAGGATCACAAAGGAACTCTTTGGTCATGGCGCACAGAGCAAGAGAGCCCCCGGTGCACTCCGTCACCAATCCTCCGGTTCCCCCGGAGCCCAAATGACCGCAGATGTGGTCCATAGGCGCCACTTTGACCACGGCACCGGGAAAGAGTTCACGGGCAACGGCACTGCCGGAAAGCTCCGGCATGGCGCTGCGGGAGATACCGAGATACTCCAGCACCTTGTCGGACCAATCGTTCCGGCGCATGTCGTAGTAGAGCGTGGAAGGCAACAAGCCGGGGTGGGTATGGAAGTTGCCAGTCAGTTTCCACGCCACAAAATCCTCCACCATGAGAACTTTAGCTATGCGCTTGAAAACTTCAGGCTCGTTATGTTTCACCCAAAGCAGTTTCGGAGCGGGCCAGCAGGGCATCATGGCTGTCTGCCCTGACATGGCAGCTGTTTCATCGCTTCCCAGAAACTTTTCCAGTTCTTCGGATTCCTCCACAGCCCGGTTATCAAGCCAGACAATGGCTTTGCGCAGGGGGACTCCTTTTTCATCCAGAAGGATGAGGGTTTCCGCCTGCCCGGTCAATCCTGCTGAGCGTATCTGCGCTGCAGTGATTCCGGCATTGCCCAAAGCTTTTTTTACTGCCGTACACGTGGAACTCCAGTAAAGTTCCGGATCAAGTTCCACAAATTCCGGGCGGGGCGTCTCAAGGAGAAACTCACAACTTCCTTCGCCGCAGAGAGAACCTTTTTCATTGAAGACCGCCGCCTTGACGGCGGTACTCCCCAGATCTATTCCGCAATAGTATTCAGCCATCAGTCAAACATTCCGTTGATAGCGTCAACGGTGACATCGGCAAGTTTGTAACCGCCTGCGGAACCCACCTGTCCGTTGATGATGAGACCGCCGTAGCCGCCCAGTTTTTCCCCTTCGGGGCTGGGGAGATATCCGGCATGGATATCGGCGCCCACTGCAAGCTGGATCAGGAAGGTCTGACGGGCATGGCTCCGTGCCTTGATGATCTGACCGTAGTGCAGGTAAAGTTCAAAGGGATTGTTGGCAATGGCGATGTCTCCCAGACGGATGACGTTCATATCGAAGTGCAGATCAGGCTGTTCGTCCTGCTCTTCATAACGGGTGATGACCGCCTTGGCATTCTTGATAAGCACAAAGTGGTGGAGTTTGCTGTCGTAAGGGCCGGGACCGTCGATTTTCTCGTTGGCGTGGGTCTCTGCACAGAAATCTTCAAAGGCTTCGGCTTCGGGTTTGATGGCTTCAAGGCGGGCAAGTTCGGCTTTGGCTTCACGGTAGTCGGTGTAAGAAGCCCGTCTGCGGGGCAGAGAAACCTGAACGACCGTTGATTTGAATAAGGGAGTGTACTCCGCAGGTTCCACCTCGGCACGCATGACCGCATCCCGAAGACGCTTGGCAAGGACCGCCACACCGTCGGCGTGCCAGAAGTCGGGTTCAGTGGCATAGTGGCGCACCAGATCCCGGGGAGACTGGCATCCGGCAGGACTGATCCAGTAGAGGGTGTGGAAATCAGCGCCGAAATCCTCTTTCAGCAGCTCACGGGTGGCTCCGGCGAAGTCTGAGGAAACGACGTATGTGGACTCCATCACCTGTGAGGGACAGGCAACGTTCAATATGATACCGGTCTTTTTCCCCTCTTTGTCAAGGGTGAAAAGCATATCGACGCCGGAGTCTTCCCCGGCTTCCATGGCGACAAAGTCGGAACGGGTGGTGTCCCCGTACATCTCAGCGGTACCGTCGGTTTAGGCCGCACGGCGGCAGTGACCGATGCGGGCGTAATCAAAGGCACGGGCACTGCCGCCCGCCTTGCGTTCCTGCCACGCTTTGACGATGGCATCAGACATCAAAGGCAGCACATAGTCGGCGTAATCAGCAGGAGAAAGAGTTTTGGCAAACTCTCCCTGCTGCCACATGGAACCGCCCACGGAACGCTTGTAGTTCATAGTGATATTGATGGAGGGCGCTGAATGGGTGTGGATGGCGTTGAGGAAGATCCGGGAGGTATCGATGGAGGGATCCTTTTTGGCGACCTCTTCTTTGAGCTTGTTGGAAAAAGCAAGAGGAACACCCGCCACGTCAACAGTCCCGGAAATAAAGGATTCACTGCCGGAACTCATGGCGCAGACAGAAAATTTCAGACGGGAGTGGAGCCCAGTGGCGATACGGGCATAATACTGACCGTAAAGACCGATCTTATGTTTTTCCATATCAGGGGTGATATCGACCTCTGCCCAACCGATGTAAAGTTTTTCACTCATAGTAAAAATCCTTGATTTATGACTTCTCAGCCGAGAAGCTCTTTCTGAGTTTCAACGATGGCTTCTTCAATGATGTCCATACCCTTCATCGCCACTTCGTCGGGCATGATGATGGGAGGACTCATGCGCAGGATATGACCGGCAGGAACCCAGGCGAGACCTTTACGGAACGCCTTCTGATAGACCATTTTACCGGCTTCGTCAAAGGGAGTTTTCGCCTTTTTGTCTTTGACAAGTTCAATACCAAGCAAGCACCCTTTGCAGCGGGTATCGCCCACGATCTCATATTTGGTGGTCCAGTCAGCCATGCGTTTCTTGAAGAGTTCTTCAAGATGCTGAGCGTGTTCAAGAAGACCTTCTTCCTCAATGACCTCAAAACAGGCAAGTGCCGCTGCGCTCGCCATGGGGTTGCCGCCGTAGCTGGTGGAGGCGCTGATCTTGTCAACGGCATCAGCGTAAGGCTTGCGGACCGCCATACAGGTAACAGGGAATCCGTTGCCGAATCCTTTGCCCAGAGTGACCACATCGGGCACAACATCCCAGTGTTCGCAGCAGAGGATCTTGCCGGTGCGTCCCATAGAGGTCAGCACTTCGTCGGCGAAAAGCAGTATACCCCGCTCATCACAGAACTTGCGGAGTTTGGGGAAGAAATCATCGGGAGGCATGATACTGCCGCCCCACCCCTGGATGGGTTCAATGACGAATGCCGCCACCTGATTGGTGGTGGATTCACGGATGAAGGCATCGTAGAATTCAAGATACTTTTCAGTGTCAAGAGAGCCGTCTTCCCGGGTCCACCAGGGACGGTAGGTGTCAGGACGGGGCACCATGTAGAAACCGCCGGGGCGGGTGGGACCGGAAAACTTGGTCATGCGGGCACAGCCGATGGAGTGTCCGCTTTTGCCGTGGAAGTCCATGAAGCAGGAAAGGAACTCATGCTTTCCGGTGGCGGCACGGCAGGTACGCAATCCGGCTTCGACGGCAGCGGTACCGCAATCGTAAAGTTGGAAACATTTCAGATCGCCGGGCAGAGTCGCCGCCATCTTCTCAAGCAGACGGACCTTGATCTCTGTGGTAAAATCGTGGCAGTTCATCAGCTTTTTGGCATATTCAGCCACAGCTTCAGAGATCTTGGGGTGGCAGTGACCGAGGGTGGTCACATAGATACCGCTGGAAAAGTCGATATACTGGTTGCCGTCGGCATCTTCCATCATACATCCCTGCCCCTTTTCAAAGGCAACGGGAAAAAGACGGACCTGACCGGAGAGTCCCCGGTAGTATTCGGCGGCACGGCTGTGGAGCGCTTTGCTCTTGGGACCGGGGATCTCAGGGGTCACCAGACGGGGGATTTGAGTCAGATCAAGCTGATAGGGAGAGGGATCATATTTACCCATGATAAAATTCCTTTCTTTAAAAAGTGGAGTACGGAACTAAAATACCACCTGTTTGCAGTGAAAACAAGTCTCAAATCCATGACTGAGCCAAATTTTTATAAAATTGATGTTAAATTTTAACATTTTCTCCTTGACAAATCCCCATTGAGATGTTTTATTAAGGGTATGCACACACGACAAAAAAAACTTTTGGAACAGCTCAGGCGAAGCGGCTTTATCAGTTTCAGTGATGCGGCAAAAAGCGCCAACGTCACAGAAATGACCATCCGCCGGGATGTCCGTCTTCTGGCGGAGCGCCATCTGGTCATGGCGGTCAAAAACGGCATGATCCCCCATCCGGCAGGCTATGAACCGGAAAACAGCGCCCTTTTGCTGAATCCGGAAAAATTTGCCCTTGCGGAAGCTCTTTACAATGAGATCATGCCTGCGGAAACATTGTTTCTGGGCAGCGGTTTTACTGTTCTTGCCTTTGCCAAGATCCTTTCCACCCGCACCGTGCCCCGTCTGACGGTCATAACCAATTCCCTTGCAGCGGCGGCGGCATTGTTCCGGACCCGCCACCGGGTACTTCTTTTGGGCGGAGAACTGCGGCAGGAATCCATGGATCTCAAAGGAGATATGGCAAACAGCAACATCCAATCCTGCCGGGTGGATTATCTTATTTCAGGATGTGACGCCGCCTCAGCCGATTTCGGTTTTTACACCTCTGACCCGGAATTGTCCCGCCTTGAACGCAGCTCCATTGCCATTGCCGACAAGGTGGCGATCATCACCGAAAGCGGCAAGTTCAAATTACGGGGAAAGGTGTGTTTCGCAACTCCTGATGAAGCGGATCTGCTGGTCACAGACAAAAAAATAGACTCCGGCGCCGTCGCAACATTGGAGGGTTCCGGAGTCAGAGTGGTAACAGTTTGATCAGATCATGACGGGAGTCACCTTTTTCGCTGCCGACGGAAATTTGAAATCCACAGCTTTTGAACGTACCCGGATCTGCATGAAGTCGTAACGCCCGAAGTTGCACGGGGCGTATTCAATGACCAGCTTGTCTCCCGCCCGGAGTTTCGCTTCAGGTATCCAGCAGGTAACATTGAGCAAAGTTCCCTCCCCGGGGCGCAAAGTCACTATACGGAAGGACTCAAGAGGCTGTACCAGAGGAAATGAATTGCCGTTTTCCGGTTTTACACTCATTATCCGGTGGCTCAGTTTGAGGACAAACTGATTTTTTCCCGGTTCTGCATCAAAGCGGACGTGATTGAAACCTGTGGCGAGTTTCACGATGTTGCCGCCGGTATTCTGAATGGCAAGGATAAAACGATACCCCAGTTCTGCGGACTTTTCAATTCTGACCACGCCGCTGCCGGGAGCACTGTGTTTCCGGGGAACGATCCTTTTCCCCATCAGCTGCAGGGTCGGCTTATGGATCACGATCTCCGCTGCATTGAGCACAGCACCGCCCAACAACAAAAGCAGTACAATGATTTTCATTATCCTCTCCTTTCAAAAGCTGTTCCAAGTCCCGCCAGATCAGCACCTGTCAAGCGGAGATTTTCTGCAGTTTTTGCCAATGCCTCATCAAGAGATATCGCTCCGTTTGAAATGGAAAAGACGGCACAAAAAACCTTTTCAAGTTCAGCAGTCTCTCCGGAAATGGCTCCCGAACACAACACTGCCGGAACACCTTGAGCGGCGGCATGGGCAGCAACCACCGCCGGAAGTTTGCCGCACAACGTCTGAGCGTCGGAACATCCTTCACCCGTTATGAGCAAATCGGCGCCTTCAAGAGCTTCATCGACGCCTGAGTAACGGATCACCAGTTCAGCTCCTGAAGTGATCTGCGCTTTCAGCACCGTGCGGAGCATGAATCCCACGCCCCCTGCGGCGCCGCTGCCGGGGAGAGTGCCGTTTCCTGAGCAGATCTGCTGCCAGTGCTTCAAGTTCTCTTCCAGAAGTTTCACCTGTTCCGGAGTCGCCCCCTTCTGGGGACCGAAAACTGCCGCCGCCCCCTGAGGTCCCAACAGAGGATTGGTCACATCACAGGCGACTTTGATCACAGACTCTTTAAGACGGCTGTCAAGGGAACTCCAATCTGCTTTGGCGATAACTCCCAGAGCGCCGCCGCCGATGCCTTCAGGAAGCGTGTTCCCCTCTGAGTCATAAAACACCGCCCCCAGCGCCTGAAGCATTCCGGCTCCCCCGTCAACAGTGGCAGAACCGCCGATGCCCAGCAGAAACTCCCGGCATCCCTGCTCCAGAAGAAATCTCATCACTTCACCGCTGCCGTAAGTCGTTGCCCTCAGAGGATCAAGCTCCCTTCCGGCAACTCTTTCGATCCCGGAAGCTGCGGCAAGTTCCATAACCCCCGTATTTTTCCCGGCGATCCCGCAGCGGCAGCTGATCTGCCGCATAAGGGGATCGCGGGCAGTCACTTCATAAAATTTCCCCTGTGTGGAACGGACCAATGCTTCGCAAGTTCCCTCGCCGCCGTCGGCAAGAGGAAAAAGCAGCACCTCATCCTGCGGGCGCCGCCGGAGCCACCCCTCACGGAGCGCTTCACACACCAGTGGAGAAGAAAGTGCCCCTTTGAAGGAATCAGGAGCGATCACTATTTTCATTATATCCAGTCTCCTTGAATGACAATTCACATCCACAGGTAATTTATCACCAAAGTGCAGCGATTTCAAGAGAATAATTTGAAAAATCTGCAAATAGGGTGTATATTATTGAAATGTACCTATGTAAACTACAGGAGATTTCAAGAATGTACAATGCTTCCGACCTCAAAAAGGGCCTCAAGATCGAGATTGACGGCGCACCGTGGGTAATCACCGAATTTGAATTCTGCAAACCCGGAAAAGGCACCGCTCTTTACCGCTGCAAGATGAAAAACATGATCTCCGGCGCCGGTATGGAAAAAACCTACCGTCCCACCGATAAGATCGACAAGCCCAATCTGGAAGAGCGGGAAATGATCTACGGCTACTATGACGGCGACAAATACGTCTTCAGCGACCCCAACACCTACGATGAGTTCCCTGTTTCCGAAGAGACTCTGGGCGACAGCAAATACTTCCTTATCGAAGAGAGCGTCTGCAACTTCATCCTCTTCAACGGCGAGCCCATTGAGATCACTCTGCCCACCTTCATCGAAAAAGAGATCACCGAGACCGAACCCGGCGCCCGGGGCGACACTGCCACCAACGTCATGAAACCCGCCAAGATCGACAACGGTTTTGAACTCCAGGTGCCTCTTTTCATCAACCAGGGCGATGTCATCAAGATCGACACCCGCACCGGTACCTACGCTGAGCGTGTCAGCAAAGCCTGATCTATGAAAAGCGTTTCCATTCTCGCGCAGCGGTCGGAGTTTCTCCGTGCCATGCGCGAGTTTTTTTATGCGGCAGGTTTTATTGAAGTTGAAACACCTGTAAAAATCCACGCTCCCGCACCTGAGGAATATATCGAATCGGTGCAGTCTGAGGGTGATTTCTTGCGTACTTCACCGGAACTTGCCATGAAGGTGCTTCTTTCACAGGGGTGCGAAAAAATCTTCCAGATCGGCAGCTGTTTCCGTGCCAATGAACATGGACGCAAACATCTGGAGGAGTTCACCATGCTTGAGTTCTACGCCGTCAAATGGGATTACCGCCAGCTGGCAGAGTTTACTGCCGCCATGCTGAAATCCGCAGCGGGGAACAATCCTGTGTTTTCATCTCACGACTTCATCACCGTTGACGAAGCCTTCAGGCGTTATGCGGGAGTGTCCGCCTTTGAAGCTGATGCTGATGACACCTTTGACGAACTCATGGTCACCAAAGTAGAACCGAACTTGGGCACTGAAGAACTGACCTTTTTGATGGATTACCCGGCAAGCCGTGCCTCTCTTTCGCGCCTCTCGGCGGCAAACCCCAAAGTCGCAGAGCGCTGGGAGCTTTACCGAAACGGTCTGGAACTTGCCAATGCCTTCGGAGAACTCACTGACAGCGTTGAACAGCGCAAGCGTTTTGAAGCCGCCAATAAATTCCGGGCTGCCAACAATATGCACGCTTACCCGGAGCCTGTTGAATTCTACGCCGCTCTGGACAAAGGGCTGCCGGAAAGCTCCGGATGCGCCATCGGCGTTGACCGTCTGCTCATGCTCCTTTGCAATGAAAACGACATACGCAATGTCAGAGCCTGAATCACCGGGCAGTAAGTGATGAACGCATCTGGACCGGCGTGATGCCGTAACGCGCCTTGAAGGTCTTTGAAAAGTGATAACGATCGGCAAAACCGGTCTTGCGGGCAACATCTTCTATGGGAACATGAACGTCCGCCAGAAGCATGAGAGCTTTTTCCAGCCGCCGCTCCATGGCATAGTGAATAGGTGAAAGACCGGTTTCCTCCTTAAAGAGATGACACAAACTGCTCACGGACATGTTGAGCTTCTCTGCAATGTCTTTGAGCTGCAGTTTCTGGGTACTGTAAAGAGAAATCAGACGCCACGCCCGGAAAATGCGTTCATCACTGATTTGAGAATGGGAAAAATGTTCATCCGGGATCTGCAGCATCAATTCAAAAATCAAACTGTAAAGTGAAAGAGAGGTTTTGAACTCGTTCTCGCACTTTCTGAAAAGGTGTTTGTACTTTTCCGCCGGAAAAAGCTCTATACTGTTCAAAGAGTCAAAAGGGGGCAGAGCTATGAAATGTATGAAACTGTGGTTGAAAGGAGCCGTCTGAACGGGAGTGTGTTCCAGATTCGGCGGGATCAGCATGATATATTCAGGAGAAAGGGGATAAACCTCCTCCCCCACATAGATCTCCCCCCCGGGTGTCTTGTTCCAGTAACAGTAAAAAAATGGATTGTTCCTCTTGGGAGGCACACGCCATTTGTCAACCTGAAAGTCAATATTATACTTAATAAGCTGGATCTCAGGCTTATACATCCAGTTTTCCTGAGGCAGATTTTCTCTGTAAGCAAGCTGCATCCCCATCGTCCTTTGCAAGATTTGACATCGTTTTAAGAAAAAATAAACATTTCAGAAATACTCTGTCTGTGCTATATTAAGAATATAGTACCAAGTCATACTTTTTACAAGTTTTGACATTGCAAATCTTAGAATTTATTTTGAAAATCAGAGGAGTTGTCTCAAATGAAAAAGAATCATCTTTTTACATTGATCGAGCTGCTGGTTGTAATCGCGATCATCGCCATTCTTGCCGCCATGCTGCTGCCCGCTCTGCAGCAGGCAAGAGAGCGGGGACGGGATATCAGCTGTAAAAACAAGATCAAGCAGCTGGCAAGCTATTATCAATACTACATCAATGACAATAAAGAGTGGCTCCTGCCGGGGTACGCCAGCAACAGTTCCAACGATCCCTGGCCCTCAGTGGTGGCTGCCATGATCTCCCCGAAACTCAAAGGAACCAACTCAGCCCTGAGCGGAGCCGATCCTGTGATCTGGCACTACTTTGAGTGTCCCTCAGAAGGTTTGCGTCAGGGAGTGGATATGGGGAAAGGTAAGTTCTACCATGGGCACTACTCTCTCAACGCACTGATGGCGGGAACCAATACTACGGGTTCCCCTTTTGCCAACCGCCGTTTGAGCACTGTCACCAAACCGGGTATAGCCATTACCATTTTTGACGGAGCAAGCAAACAGGCTCCTCATCAGTACACTATCGGTTCCTCTCCCGCCGGAAGAAATCTTGTTTTCCGCCACGGCGGTGTTTCCAACCCTCTTGCTGAGGACACTCTGGGGCGTTACAGCTATGTGGGACGCACCATGAATGTCTCTTACATGGACGGACATGTGGGCGTCCTCGTCAAAGGTGATTGGTGTGCCGATCACGGCTACATCAGCCGCCGCCTCTGGCTCAAAGGTTATCACAACAGTTACAGTCTCTAATATTTTCCCGGAGTCAAACAAATGAAAAAAATAATTTTTACCGCCGGAATCCTGCTCCTTTTTCTCTCAACTCTTGCTGCTGCTCCCCGTTTCTCAGAAGCCGGGTGGCTCTGGGCGGGGGATAAAAATGATGCCCCCCTTAAAGCCTATCTGCGCCGGGAAATAAACATCAAAGAACCGGTTAAGGAAGCCTTCTTTTACGCCTTTGCCGACAAACGCAAGACCTACTATTTCAACGGCAAAAAAATCGAACTCAGACCGTGGAAGAAGCTTCCCCGCACCTTCGGTCATGTCAAAGGAGACGGCATGGATCTTACCCATTTGCTGAAACCGGGTAAAAATGTCCTTGCCATTGAACTGGAACGCTTTAAAGACAAGCGTTACTGCTACGGCTTGATGCTCTATGGAGAAATCAAATACGCTTCCGGCAAAAAAGAGCTCCTGCGTTCCACGGTGCGGGAATTCAAGGCTTCGGGCACTTTTCAGAAAGGATGGAACACACCCGACTTTGACAGTTCAAAGTGGAAAAACGCTTTCTGGCAGGGCGATGTGACTATGAAGCCCTGGGCTACATACGGAAATGTGCCGCTTCTTTACTGCACCCCTGAGGAGTTCAAAGCCTACAGAGACCACCTGACTGCCGGATTCCCCGCCAAACGCCTTGCCGCTGAAAACAAAAAAGTGAAGGCAAAAATCGTTTACCGCAACCACATCCCCGGTGTTGAAATCAACGGCAAGATCCTCCCTCCCTTCACCACCACCGTGAACCATGCCTCAGATCCGGAAAGAGATCAGCTCATTTCCGCAACCGGAAAACGGGGGATGCATCTGGTGCGGCTGGGCATGGATATCGTCAGCTGCAACGGGGATTTCACCCATCTGGACTTTGCTGTCCGCCGTATCCTTGCAAAAAATCCTGACGCTTACATCCTTATCGGCTACCGTGAGATCCCTGATGCTTCATGGATAAAGCGCAATCCCGATGAACTGGTGAAATACGCCGTCAAAAGCAAAAGCACACACTACGGCAACTACAGCGCCAATCCCCCTGCCCCCTCTTACGCTTCAGAAAAAGTCAAAGTCTACTTTGAACAGAAAATCAAAGAACTCGGGCAATACTGTGTGAAACAGCCCTGGGGACACCGCATACTGGGCATGATCAACTCCCACGGGGGCTCAGGAGACGGTATGCCTCCCGGTTGCCACGCCATGCCCGATGTGGGTAAGAGAATGACTGAAAAGTTCCGTCTTTTCCTCAAAAGTAAATACAAAACCGCCAATGCCCTTCAAAAAGCATGGGGGGACAGTAAAGTGACCTTTGATAATGCCCAGGTTCCCTATGCCGCCGCC
>JAFTIE010000059.1 GCA_017457065.1 Lentisphaeria bacterium | reverse complement strand
CGGGACAAGCGCCTGTTACCTTTCCCCCTCCGCATAAAGCTACGGCGGGACAAGCCAGGTAGCAAGTGCAAACTACCCTTTGCAGCTCTTTGCGAATGGCATCGAAAGCCATTTTTTGAATGACTTTTGAAATTACCTCAGAAAATTTAATTTTTCTCTGAGCATTGGTTTTTTTCTGCGGAAAAAGCAATACTGTCAAGCAGAACCCGTTCTCCTTCAAATTTCATTCTCGCAAAAATTTTCCAGCTGCCTGTATGGCTGTTTTCTTTTCTCAATTTGGAAAACACCGGTGTGGGCATTACAAACCAGTCGCTGTGTACTGCAAATTCAATTTTTTCAGCTGCGGAGGGGATCTGAACTGTGTTGATATAATACCAGTTCCACTTCTCCTTTTTTCCCGGTTCAGGTGCGATGAATTTCCGCCACAGATGTTTGCGTAACTTGTAAGAATAAAAGCAGAATTCGATCCTGCCGTCTTTCAGAGGGATTCTGCATATTTCTATGGATGGTGCAGAGAAATCCTGAGAGAGCTTTTGTTTTTTTGTCGAAAGACGGAACTCCTTTGTACTGAAAATAAAATGTTTTTTTCCTGAAAAAAGCGGGGAACTTTCCGGGGGGACCTTGGCAAAAATGACCCTGTCAAACCAGATTCCGTCAGGATCTCCGGAGCCTTTTACATAGGCGGGACCTTTGAATTTCAAAGAAACGAAAAAGTCATACAGAGCCTTATCATCCTGTGCCTGATAGGTGCTGCGCATGGCGGAAGAGGCGTTGAATGCCCAGGTCCAGTGTCCGTAAAGCCGTGGTTTTGCAGATGGTGCCGGGATCCGGGTGCGGCCGATGTAATACAGATGATATTTGCCGTCCCCGTGAATTTCCTCATGCTTGAACAGCTTCCGGAGCCTGTGGGTTCTGATGCTGTAATCGTAGATCCCAATTTCCATGGGTTTTGTGTGGAGTTGACTGTTGAATTTTGGATGCCGCGGATGAGTCAACCCCAGATATTGCGCCTTACCGCGGAGAGCTTCCGGGTCATTGACCGCTGTCCCGGCGGCATTCTGCATGGTGCCGGCAGAAAACTGACGGAGCGCCCGGTGAGAAAGCTCCGGAGGTGCAGGAACGGGATTTCTGAGATCGTTCAGAAGTGTTTGAACAACACGGCGAGTTTCAGCCAGTCGTTTGCCGTTGTAATGTTCGGGGACAAAGTATTTTTGAAAAGCATTTTCAAGAGCTTTCTCAAGACGGTCAAAAACGGAATTTTTACTCATTTTGAGTTTCTTTTCAAGATCGGGAAGTCGCTCCCACATGTTGAGAATGGCAAAATCAAGGGGGATGTACTCAAGCTCTATCCGCGTCTGCAACTCCGGCATTCCGGCGGTTTTTTTCATGGCGGCGTTGATATAAGTATTGATCGTGATCAGAAAATCTGTATCCAGATAGACAAGATCATGCTCCGGCACACTCCCCAGGGGGCGTTTTTCCTCTTCTGTGCGTTTTTTCAGATAGGCAGAGAAGGCCTTCATCTCAGACGCTGCGGGGCCGTAAAAACGGTCCATGAAATCGTTGATAAGTTTCCGGTCATCCTGAAAGGGATCATCCATGAGTTTTTCGGACAGATAAATATGAAGCGCGTAAAAGGAGTTGGGGAAGGGCATGTTCCGTAAATCATTGAATTCGCTTTCAATATTGACACGTTTGACTCCCAGTTTTTTGAAGTACCTGAAATTTTCAGCCATATACCAGAAATTTGCTGCCGGAACTGCAAAAAGACGGGCAAAACGGCGGTGATAAAGCCATACGCTCAGGTTGGGGGTGAGGCTGCTCCATGCCTCGTAGATCTGCCGGGTTTTCCGGTTGCTTGCTGAGCTGATTGGACGCATCGTGTCGCATGGACCGTTCATCAATTCATGTCCCAGCAGGGCGATCCGGATCATTACATTGGATGCAGGCTTGATATTCTGAGGCGGCTCTTCTGTAAAGGTATAAGCGAAAGTCTGAAAGGTGATATGAGGTGCCGCAGAAGCAATATCATTGACGAAATCCAGCATGACTCCACTGTATGTTCTGTATTTGGCAAGCAGTCGGGAACAAGAGGCGCAAACGCAGAAACTGCCGTTGTCATTGTGAGACAGATCAATCAGAAAAGAACGGGGAATGCCTTTTTTATCTGCGTGTGCGTTGCTTTGGGCTATTTCAGCAAGAATGTTTTTCTTGACAAGTCTGCGAACTTCCGGATGGCTCAGGCAAATTTGGCCGGGACCGGCGCTGCCTACGGCACGCTCATATTGACCGGATCTGTTGAGAGAAAAATATTCTTTTTTGTCTTCAGGGAAATTCCTGCTCCAATAGTAGAAACTGTGGCAGGAGGGACCTATTATACGTTGTTCCCGGTATTCGTAAAGCGTTTTTCCTTCTTCTGCATCCACCGATTTATCACCCAGAAACGCATAACCTCCATTTTGTTTGTTCCATATCCGGCGCCGCGCCATTCCGTCATGCGCCCAGAATCCGCCGGTGTTGATGCGGTAGGAAAATGCAGGCGCCCTGCGGAATTTCCGGCCGTGGGGAACTGTAATGGAGGAACTCTCCGGAATATCCAGAACGCCCACGTCAAAGTAACGGCAGTTGCCGAAAAGTTCCAGAAATTCGGTGATTCCGTAAAGGAGTCCCCGGGGAGCTGTACCGGAGATCCTGACCACTTTTTCTGAAAGGGATTCAATACACCATTCTTCAAATTTCATCGGTGCAGAAGAAAGAATGACGGCGGGACTTTTACCGTCATACTCTTTTTTGCTGATGATCCTGACCTTTTCGCCGAAGATCCGGCTCAGGGTATCGGCAAGGAGTTTGGCTCCGGTTTTTTCCGGAGCGGTGACAAGACCATCGGCAACGATCACGCTTTTTCCGGAAATGACAGCTCCGGAAAGGGGAAGCGTGAGCAGCAGAAAAAGAGAAAAAACGACAGTTATCCTGGCAGTTGTTTGCATATCCGGTACTTCCAATATCTTCAGCGTTTGGTCGCTCTTACAAGCTCAGCGGCATCCCACACATTGAATTCAAAGACCGTTGAACGGGCTTTGGTATAGACGAAGTCATTGGCTTCCACATGACCGTCGAGCATCAGCTGGTTCATATTCCTGCCGTGTGCTCCTGAGTAGCCGATACTTTCGTCCAGCAAATTGGTACTGGTGCCCCATCCGGAGCTGACGGTGTACCTTTTCTGCATCTGCATCCCTCTCCAGCCATCCCAGAAGACCATTGCCTTGGAACTGTTTTTGCTGACCTTTGAAAGTTTGCCCACAAGGGTCCCCACGCCGCCGTAGTAGTTCAACGTGCTGTCACCGGGGTCCGGACCGCCAAACCAGGAGTTGTAGGTATAATCCTGAAGCCAGTATCCGTTGACACCGGTCTCGTTTTTCTGCTGGTGGAACGCCGCCTGAGGACAGATCAGTTCGCGGGCGATGTTCACATTGGCAACTTCGTTGATGGCAGGGGGGAAGGCTTGCTTGACTCTTTTCATCGAAAGCTCCAGAGCGTTTCTTTCGATGAGGTAAATACCGATTTTCCGCGAGGGAAAGGGAGAATCGTTGTTCGAAGTGCAATACTGTGTGAAGGCAAGCCCCAGCTGTTTGAGCTGGTTGGTGCAGCTGATCGCCTTGGCACGGTCTCTTGCCTGCTGCAGAGCAGGCAGGAGCATAGCGGCAAGAATGGCAATGATGGCAATAACTACTAAGAGTTCGATCAGGGTAAAAAGAGAGCGGTACTGTTTCATGGAAATACTTTAATAACTTCTGCTTTTGCTTTTATGTTGCTTTTATTTGAATTCAAGTTTTGCAAGGTTGATGCCTCTGCCGTTGGTCATGATCCGCAAAGTGTGCTTGCCGGCAGGCAGCATGATGCCTTTGCAGACCGCCGCTGCGTCGCAGTTCCAGGTTTTGCTCGGAGAAACCGGGATCTCGGCAATGAGTTTTTCGTTCAGGAACACCATGACCGACTGATCCTCTTTAAGGGGAGAGCCGTAGGTCAGCACCAGATCATACTTCCGTGCCTTGGCGATATCCACCTGATAGGAAAGCCACTCGAAACGGGGGTTGAAGCCGATGGCTCCGGGGCCGCAGTCCACATCTTCGCCGGTGCGGTAGGTCTTGGAGCTTCTGTTGCCCTTGGAGGTATCGAAGTAACCCTTGCCCTGACCGCCTTCGTCATACTTGGAAAAACTGATGACGCCGGGGATATTCTGGCGTTTGCCCATGTAGGGTTTTGCGCCATCCCAGTAGGGGATGCGGATCATGGAGTCTGAGTACGCCACACTTCCGTCGGCAGCCTGAGCGAAGACCTTGAAAATGTGGGGATAGCCGTTGAACTCTTTCCGGCGTCCTGCGCGTCCGCCTTCCACATAGCGCGTGGTGTTGAAGAACTCCTTGGAAAAAGAGATCTTGAAGTCGTAGGGAGGACGCTCCTTGTGAGCAATGACTGTGCCGTTGTCAAAAAGATACACTCCCTTGATGGGGGATTTGGTCACCGGATCAGGAGATACCTTGACCTTGAACTCCAGAATAGAGCCTGCCTTTTGGAATTTGGGGGTGATATCACCGGTCAGCTTGACCACCGGTTTGCCCTTTTCTGGATAGGCGTAGATACGCACATAGTCGATCTCAAAGAACTGGGGATATTTCCCCGCAGATGCCGGGTACCAGTTGCTTGATGAATAACCTTTGCGCATCAGACATCCGCTGAGGAGCGTCTGCAGGGGAGCCGTGGTGGCGATGTGATGCCAGGCGTCAAAGGTGACGGAGTCATGGGGCGAATGGTTGGCAGTTCCGGAAAGCTGCTTGCCGTTGAGATAGTGTGAGATCTCAAAGGGGGTCCATTTGCATCCGATGACATAGAACTGATCCACACGTCCGGGAAGACGTGAGATATAGTTCCAGCTCTTGATGGTTTCGCCCACATAGACGTGGAGATTGTGGTCAAGAACGGGGTGCTTTTCTTTGGCATGGGGCTTGGAACGGGTGAAATAGTCCTCAAAGATATCGATTTCCAATCCTTCAAGGAAGGGGTTGGTATGGTGTCTGCCGTTGAGCCAGAAAGCAGACCAGCTGCCGGGCTGTTTGGTGAATTTCAGACGGGCTTCAAAGTAGCCGTACTGGAACCATTTGGTACTGGCGAGACCGGCTGATTCGAGTTTTCCGTCTTTGCCGAAGTCGGTCTTGATCTTGAGCACTCCCTTGTCGTAGGAGATGTGATCGGGGCGTCCCTTGATGGACCATTTGGTCAGATCGGTGCTTTTTCCGTTGAATTCATCTGAGAAGACCAGAGGCCAACCGGCTTTGACGGGATCAAAGAATTTGGATCTTTCGATCTTCAGCCCCATGGGTTCCACCTTTTTGCCGGGGAGTGAGATGGCGGTCATGAGATTGTCAACAGTGACTTCGGCACGGCTGTTTTTTTTCTGAGCGCGCAGGACGATCTCTGTGCGGAACGTTCCGTCTGCGGCAGATTTGAAGAAGGGGGAGTAGCCTGAAGCTGTGACAGTGCTGCTGTCGGCAAGACTTCTGGTCTCAAAGAAGAAGGTCCCTGTCCGTGCAAAAGAAAAGTTGAAATCCGCAGGCAGAAGTTTGACCGGGATGCGGCATTTTCTCACCACGGTGCCGTTGTCGATGAAATCGCACTGCAGATCCTTTGCCCCGGGAACAAAGGAAAGCTTCATGGCAAAACGTTTGCCGGATCTGGCATATTCAAAACTCAAGGAAGCAGGATCTGCCTTTTCATTTCCGAAGTTCTGGATCCGCAAAGAGGTGGTGAAAAACTGCTTGCCCGTCAGCAGCGCATTTGCCGCTTTGGGACGGAATTTGAGCAGGTCCTTTGTCTGATAGACACCCTGACCGGTGAGAGTCAGGAGTCCCTGGGTGGGATATCCCTGGATGATCCTGGGGGAGGCCTGACGTTTGACAGAGGCATCATCGTAGTTGTCAAGGAAAAGCCTTTTGCTGACAGCCAGCTCTTTGACCTGCCGTTTCAGTTCAACAGGACCTCCGGCGGTGAGCAGAGAGCTCCTGCCGGTGATGAGCTGGAACGCGATGATGTTTTTCCCTTTTTTGAGTATGACGGGAGCAATGTGATCGTCCATGGCAGGGGGAGATTTGATATTGCCGTTTTTCATGGTGTCGATGACCGCTTTGCCGTTGACAAAACAGCGCATCCACCAGTCGGCACCCGCACCGATCCTGTAGGCATAATTGTCTGTCGGGGCGTTGATCTCGGCAAAGAACCATCCGCAGTTGCGCACACTGGTGCGGCCGGTGATCTCTGCGAGGTCAAAGAGTCCGCAGGTGTTTTTCAGATCCTTGCCTTTGACCTTGCCGAGAGCGGCAGGGACCGCGGCAAGTTCCGCCGCTGAAGGGGCATACTTGGAATCAACGGGAGCAAAGACGCGCCAGCTGATCGGGAACTCCGGGATCCGGGGGACGTTCCGGATCACTTGGACAGAAAACTTCTGCAGCTTGATCTCACTGCCTTTGGAACAGGTGAAAGCCACGATGATCTCGTCGGTCTTTTTCTTGCCCAGATCCTGGACCGGCAGTTCCGCAGAGACGGTGCTCCATTGGGGAGTCAGATCAAAGCTGACTGCTTTGCCGATCCCGCTCCATTTTCCTTCGGAAAAGGTCTGGGTCGACACGCTGAATCTGCCCTTGCCTTTGACTGCCGCCGTGATCTTGACCGTATCGCCTGCGATGGATTCCAGACGGCGGCTGTAATTGGCGACTCCGAAGCCCCGGGGGCCTTTGCCGTCAAAAATGTGGAGTGCTTTTTCTGCTGCATCATATTTGACTTTGGGCAGAGGCTTGTATCCGGACCAGGTGTTCAGCCGCCATTCTGCACGCTGGGAGTACGCCGTGAAATCGGTATCAAACCCGGCTGCTGCCAGGAGTGCTGCTGTCAGAAAACAAAGTATCAAAGAGAAAAATTTCATAGTCGTTGTATCCTTTGGGTTAGAAATTATAAACATTCCGCTGCCGCTGTGTAGTGGACCCAGTAATCCTTTTGCCAGGTACGGGTGGTTTTCAGCTTTGAAGCTTCAAACGCTGACAGCATGGCTGAGTGTCCGTCGAGGAAGTTGAAAGAGGCAAACTGAGAGTTGCTGGGGATGTTGCCGTGAGAAGTGGGATAAGCCACCGCCTGATCTTTATTGCCGTGCCGGAACCGGGGATGATACTGTTGTCCGGCAAGGGTCCAGCCTTCATTTTTCAGGATGAAAGTTGAACCGAACCAGTTGTTGTAATCACCGGGCGCCGAGGAGTCGCCGAAAATGATCTTTTCAGAGAGTTTGGACTTCTGGAAGGCGGAAAGTTTGATCGTATCGTGGGCTTTGCCGCCCCAGGGATAAAGCATCATGCCATAGTTGCATCTTTTCTGGGATTCATATCTGCCCTTTGCCATTTCCACGGCTTTCCCTCTGCTTGAAGCAACTGCCTCTCCGCAGCCGAATATGATCTCGTCGGGGATATTCAGGCGTGCCGGAGCAAACCAGATCGTATCAAAGGTCGGAGCCGCTGGCTGGATGGGCACCAGATATTCCCGGTTGGAACTGATGTAAAGAGCAAGAGCTGTGCCAAGTTCCTTGGTATTATTCAGACACTTTATCGATTTCGCTCTACCTCTTGCCTGCTGCAATGCGGGTAAAAGCATTGCTGCGAGGATGGCAATAATAGCGATGACCACCAGGAGCTCGATCAGTGTAAACTGCCGACGTTCTGCTTCATAAACTCTCATTTCAAATCCCTCTCTGCCGGTTCTCGCAATAAACCGGCGTTGGTTGTTGAACACTCTACTTTTTGGTTTCTTGCGGAAAATCACTTCTCGATGCAGAAATTACAGGTATTTTCTCCTCCTTATTGCCTTTGATGTGAAAACAATTCACCATCGATCTCAAGGAATGCTGAGACCAGTTCGTCGTGAATAGCGGCGAGGGCCCACTGTCCGAGGATGAAGGGACCAGTGGTCGCCTCGTAACTTTCAGTTCTGGCAAGCTGTGTGCGGTCCGGGGCGTATCCCAGGGATCCGTTGCACATACTGACCACCATGGGGAATGGGGCAGCTGCCTTGGAGAAAGTTTCGTTTTTGATGGCTTGCATGATCTCAAAGGGAGCTCCGAGGATCTCAGCATCACCGATACGCAATCCGTAGATCTCTGCGGTGATGGTGGTTTTGGCTCCGGACTCCATATCGCGGATCAATTTGTTGACGCCCTGAAGTTTGAAAGCTGCTCTGCGTTCTTCCAGACCTGCGTCTGAGGCTTCCGGACGGTGGAGAAGTGCTTCAAACTCCGCCTTTTTCTCTTTGAGATACGCCATATCCCAGTTGACCCGGGTGGAACACTCGATGGTATGAGTGATGACAGCCATATCTTCCGGGATCCTTTCAGCCTTTTCAAGGCCGTTGCGGATGGCTTTTGCGAAACGCTCCGCCAGCACATCCAGAGCCGCCAGAGACTCCTCTCTTTCACGGTGGACACATCCGCTGTTGACATCGGCATGGCCCCCCAGCAGAAAGAGTCCGACGGAACCCGGATTTTCTTTCATCAGCTTGTGGATCGCCACACCGGGGTAGTCCCCGTGGATGGAGTTGTTCTGCTTGCAGCAGACCACCGGATGACAGCCGAAATAAGCAAAGAAGCCTTTCAATGAGCCGTCTGCACCGTCAAAGCGCATGATCTTGGCTTCGGTGTCGGTGAATTCAGGATGAGCGGGCTCCCAATCATCCTTCAGGACTTCTTCGAGAGGAGTGTTGTTGCCGTTGTCATAGAGACGGTTGACGCCGATATGACGGCAGGGGACCACGGCGGCACTGCAGGTGACTGCTTCCATCTTGCCGAAGGCATCGATGGCAGCCTGCGCGATTTTCCAGGGGAGTATTTCCATATAGGTCTGATCGGGGTGTCCCCATCCGCGGTCGGCTGAGTCGATGGCGGGTGCCGAATGGGTATGGGAACAGCAGACCATGATCCGCTCCGGAGTCAGCTCAGGAATGGCGGCGCAGACTATTTCCCGTACTTTCTGTACGAGAGCGGTCTGCAACGCCCCCAGGTCGCAGCCGATGATGACGTAAAGGCTCCCCTTGTCGGAACGCAGGACCGCAGCCCTGGCTCCGAGGGGATCGCGCACATCGGCGGAGACCCGGTTGAGGTAGGGCCCGAAACCGAAAAGCTGTACGCCTGTTCTCGGGGTGATGTCAAATTCTGAAAAACCACCTTGCATCTTTTATTCTCCGGCAGGCGGGATCGGTTCTACAGGTTCACATCTGGGGCAATCCCAGGCGAAACCGGTATCAGCGGGCACTGCCCAGCGGATGGCGTTGCCGATGACTTTGAGCACATTCACGTCATAGTAGGTGGGGAACGTCTCATGGCCCGGCTGGAAGTAGAAGATCTTGCCGCTGCCGCGCTGGAAGGTGACTCCGGAACGGAAGACGTCTCCGCCCTGAAACCATGACATGAAGACGATCTTGCCGTCATCGGGGATACCGAAGGGTTCACCGTACATTTCCTCATGTTCCAGAGTGAAAGTCTGGGGGATCCCCTTGACGATGGGGTGACTGGGATCCACCACCCAGAGCCGTTCCTTTTCGGCGACCTGCCGCCAGCGCAGGGAACAGGAGGTCCCCAGCATGGCCTGGAAGATCTTGGAGTAGTGACCGGAGTGGAGCACGATCAGCCCCATGCCCCGGAGCACCCGGGCACGGACCTTTGCCACCACTTCATCACTGACTGCCTTGTGGGCAATGTGTCCCCACCAGAGGAGAACATCGGTCGATTCAAGGAGCTCATCGGTCAGACCGTGTTCCGGCTCATCCAGTGTGGCGCAGCGGATCTCCAGATCCTCAGCAGCGATGCCCTTTGCGATGGCTTCGTGGATCCCCTGGGGGTAGATCGATTTTACAGGTTCGGTCTGTTCATGCCGGAATTCGTTCCAAATTGTGACGCGGATCATAATTCACCTCTGTGCTCGTAGACCTTGCGGAATGCTTTTTCGATGACGGGGACCATTTCAGGATATTCCATACCGGCATGGGCAAAGGAGGCACCCTGTTCGCCCACGAATTCAGAGACGGGACATCCGGTGTTGCGGTAGTTCTTGCAGTTGAAAAGCATATGCTTGTAGACAGGACCGTAGTTGCCGCTGGAAATGGGAATGCCTTCATGCTGAAGTGCAACAGCAGGAGCAAAGGCTTTGCCCCAGATGGCGGGATCAAAGATGATCTCAAGAGCATAGTATCCCTGGGGTGAAGCCTCTTTTCCGGGAGCCTGCAGACGGATACCGGGGATATCTTCAAGAACTTTCAGCTCGGCAACGAACTTGTTCATGCGCTCGATGCGGGCAGGGAGATGTTTCAGCTGCTGTGAAAGCAACAGCGCCGGAAAAGCAAGTCCGCGGTAGTTGTGACAAATCAAATCTGCGGGAGGCGCACTTTTGGCTGCTCCCTGGGGATCCAGACGGGAGTAACCGATGTGTTTGGCACGGTAAAGACGGTCAGAAAGTTCAAGATCATTGGTGATGCAGATGCCGCCTTCTCCGGAAGTCAGAGTCTTGGACTGTTGGAAACTGAAAGAGCCGATTGCTCCCCAGCTGCCCGCCCCTTTGCCGCGCCACTTGCCGCCCTGCATGTGGGCGCAATCCTCAAGGACGGCAATATTGTGAGCATCGGCGATCTCAATGATCCTGTCAAGGTTTGCCATGCTGCCGTAAAGATGGACAGGGATCACCACCCTTGTTTTCGGTGTGATGGCTTTTTCAAAGGCTTCTGGAGAAAGGCAGAGAGTGTCTTCTTCAATATCGGCAAAAACCGGGATGGCACCCACATAATGGACAGCCATGGCTGTGGCAATCCATGTCAGTCCCGGAACTATGACCTCATCGCCGGGACGAACACCCAGTGCCTGAAGCGCACACTCCAGAGTTACGGTACCGTTTGCCATGAATACGGCGTATTCAGCATTGTGATATTCTGCGAACTCCTGTTCAAATTTTTGCTCCATTTCGCTGTTGAAGGACCATTTGCCGGAAAGATAAAGATCTTTAAGCATTTCGGCAGTTTCCATATCAACGGGGGGCCAGGGAGCTCTTTTGTACTCTTTGGGGTCAATTACGGGAGTTCCGCCTTTGCATGCCAGCACTGACATAATGTTTTTCCTTTCACTTTTAATAGAGGCAATTTCAAAACTCCTCAAAATTGTCAAAGCGCCCTCGCTTCGATCTGATAAAGGGAGCGTTTTCGGCTGTTACCTTACAGGTAGCAACCTCAAACTACCCTTTACAGCTCTTTGCGAATGGCATCTTTGTCATTT
>JAFTIE010000058.1 GCA_017457065.1 Lentisphaeria bacterium | reverse complement strand
TGGCAGGGTTGGTCTTCTGGGGCACACTTGAACGGTAGTAGATGTTATCGGTCATGGAGTAATTCCCAACTCCGCCCCAGAAGATCACACTGAAAAGAGCTGAATTGATGATACTGTTCCTGTGAAGGCGCACATTTTTAGCTCCGTGGAAACTCAAAGCATAATCTCCGCCGCAACTCACATTGTTTTCCAGATCAAAGTCGCTTCCCATCCCCTTGAAAAAGGGACCCGCATAAAGTTTGTGGATGCTGATGCAGTTTTTTACCGTAATGAAACGGGCTCCCAGAGCTGAGATCACCCCTTTACGGGACTCATATTCGGTATTGATAAAGCGTACATTGTCGATGACGATATGACGACGCCCTCCCAGATTCACCAGAGGGGAGTAAAAGTTGAGTCCGTCGATGGTCGCACCGTTGCCCTGCAAAGTAATGGGTTTGCCGGGGATTCCGCTGCGCAGGGGGGCAAAGCTCCCCACATGGCGGCCGGGGAGCAGTTTCACAGTGTCACCGGGGATAACAGCGCAAGAAGCCTCTTCAAGGCTCATTTTTCCCTTGCCCACTTCAAGCACTTTGGGAGCTCTGAGAGCTTTAGCTGTGCGGAAAGTGATTTGGTGGGAACTTGCCTTTTCTCCCCGTCTGCCTGAAAAATACGCCGTGCAGATATACTCTGTGGCGGGTTTCAAACTTGAAAGTCCCACAACATGCTGCGTTCCCTGACGGTTGGAACGGAAGGTTTTTCTCTTTTTATCTCCTTTACGCTGACAGACGACTTGGACCGTACCATCGTTATCGGGCGTTTCCAATCTGATCACGGCACTGTCATTGTAAACAAACTCTGCCCGCAAATTTTTGAATTCAACTTTGGGCAGTTCGTACTTGACAAGGGGAACATTCAAACATGCCGCCTGTTCCAGATATTTGTCTGTGTACTTGAATTCAGAAACCTTTTTGGTGTTGCCTTTGAATTTCATAGGCGTATTTTTGAAACTGGAATCATCGGCGTTGAGACTCACACCGGTCCACTCCCATCTGCCGGTAATAAGATTGTTTTCAACAGTCACAGGCACAAGACCGCTTTCCACACGGAATTTACCCAGCACCTTGTTGTTGCGGAAGATGCTTTCCGGACAGGCGCTTTTCCAGCGGAAAGCGAAAACATCGTCAAAAATATTTGAAATGACATGATTTCTTTTTCCGGGGTTGAATCCGTAAAAATTCAGGGCATAATTGTAGTTGTAGGGTGTCTGGTGGCGCAAAGTCCAGGGACTTGCACAGAATTTGTTACCGATAAAAAGGTTGTCCGATGCTCCGGGGTGGATCACAAAGGAACCTCTGTGACCGTTATTGGCTCCGAAATTGTTGATAAAAAGACCGAACTTTCCATCTTCCACATCAAAGCCTTTACCGGAGCAATAAAAAGCACCGCAGTTTTTCACGGTCACATTGCTGAACTGATTCTGCTTCTTCGGGGCATTGGCACGGACAGAAACTGCATCGGGGAAGTTTTTGAAGATCACATTTTCCAAATGCAGAAAACTCCCCCGCAAACGGATCGCCACCCGTTCCGCAGCAACACGCACGCCTTCGGGAGTCTTGCAGACAAAGTGAACGGTCAACTCTCTTTTCTTTGCGTTGTAATAATATGTTCCGGGGATCTCCCTGACGATCTCAGGGAAATCAACGCTCTGCAATTCGATCTGAGAAGGGATTTCCCAAACGACCTTGTAGACAGGTGCAGGAACCTTTTTGAAGGTAACGACCCGTGACTGATCTTTCACCCGGAAAAACTTTCCCCCCTGCACCACAACTTTGGCGCCGGGCATTCCCATGACCCGGATGGGGGAACCTTTTTTGCCCCATTGTACACGGTATCCCGGCTGATTGTTTGTCACATTAAGAGAGATGGAGCCTTCTTCATAAACGCCTCCGGCAACAAGGAGCGTATCTCCAGCCCGCAGATCCTTGACGCCCCGCCCCAGAGTCCGCCACGCACTTTTCAGCGTCTTGCCGTCATTGGAGTCTTTACCCTTAACGGAAACATAAAAAGTCTTTCCGGGCTTGACCATGGGACCTGCGCCATAATTCCCGATCACGATCTCTTTACCAGTCAGAAGCAACGCAAAAAGCAAAACGACACAAAACAAACTTTTTTTCAATTCAACACCTCATTGTTCAAATTCCATCGGTGGCAATAGGACACCAGGTGGGACCGTTATAAAACCCGCGGGTAACAGAAGGGAAATCATTGTAACGGATCGTGGAAACATGAAAGTCCGCATACATAAAATTGGCACTCCCCACATGACGTCCCGGCACATTCTTTTTGATTCCGGTATCTGTAGAGGAACCGCTGCAGCGGTAATCGGTGTATCCCTGACCGCCGCCGTCAGTCATATAAACTGTCACCGAAGGACGGCGCATCTGAGAGAGGTGAACTTTGTCAACATATTTGAATGGTTCTTGAGTCCTTTTGCTCCTCAGGAAAGAGTCATTGAAAGAAAGAGAAAAGAACAATTTGTCGTATGCTGTACTGTTTTCCGGCTTTGGATAGGGTTGATTGGCATTGAAAAGGATCCCGGTATGATGCAAGTTGCGTTCAGAAACATCCGGACACAAATAGGGACCGCGCACCACCGTGGAACCTCCCACCAAACTGATCCCGCCGAAAAAAACGCGGGTCTTTGGAGGACTGTTCCATTCAAAGTAATCATACCACGGACAATAGTCTCTTGAATTACCCAGCCAATAGCTGAAATTGCTTTTATCCTTCCAGGGGAAAAATCCTTTGTGATCATTGATGTAAAAAGACATTCCTTTACCGATTTGGGAAAGGTTATTCATACAACCGACAGCCCGTGCTCTGCCCCGCGCCTGCTGCAAAGCGGGGAGCAGCATAGCAGCTAAAATAGCGATGATGGCAATAACGACAAGAAGCTCTATTAAGGTGAAGCTGTACAGCTTCACCTGCCCTTGGGCAGGTGAAAAACCTTCTTCTTTGCCGTAAACACGATCACAGCAGAGATGTGATCTTTTCACCAACAGTTCGATCAGCGTAAAAAACTTTTTCATATATGCCAAACTCCACATTAATATCCACTCTCAGAAAATTTACCACACAAAGTTCTAAAAGTCAAGAAAAACTGTGAAAAAAAACATTTTTTCTTGATTTTCGCTTGCCTTGCAGCCATTTTAAGGTTATATTATGACTATGTTTTAGCGGAGAGATGGCTGAGTG
>JAFTIE010000057.1 GCA_017457065.1 Lentisphaeria bacterium | reverse complement strand
AGCATGATCCGAATCCGCTAAATTAAACTCAGGAATATAAAATATAATATACAATTCCGGAGTTGAAATTTCAAGTTCAGCCGTGTATATTATATACATGGTCGTCCTCAACAAGGGCGTCCGCTGTGCCGCCTGAGGGCGGCTTTTAGGGATTTCTGCATAACGTTAAGGACGAAAACTGTACTTTTATGGGTTCTATATTTTCTGTTTTCAAAAAAGGGCTTGAAAAAAGCGCAACCAAGGTCTCCCGGGCGATTTCCGGACTTTTTACAGGGACCAGATCTTATAAGACTTCCGACTTTGAAGAGTTGGAAATGATGCTGATCTCTGCCGACTTCGGTATCAAGGCGGCGACCGCGATTGTCAGGGATTTGAAAGAACAGTATGAGACCGGTCATATCGCAACCGATGCGGATCTGGTCGCAGAACTTAAGAAGAAGGTCATAGACATACTGAGCCGCAACCGCAGAGAGATCAACCGTGCCACTGAAGGTCCCACTGTCATACTGATGGTGGGAGTCAACGGCAGCGGCAAGACCACTTCCATCGGCAAACTTGCATGGAAACTCATCAACGAGGAGAAATGCAAAGTTGTTCTGGGGGCATGTGATACCTTCCGTGCCGCAGCTGTGGAACAGCTCCAACTCTGGAGCGAGCGTACCGGTGCCCAGATCGTTTCTGCAGTCCACGGTGCAGATCCTGCCAGTGTTGCCTTTGATGCCACCAGTGCCGCCGTGGCGCGTCAGGCAGATTATCTGCTTATTGACACAGCAGGGCGTCAGCACAATCAGAAGGATCTTATGGCTGAATTGGAAAAGATCCGCCGTTCAGTAAGCAAAGTCCTTCCCGGCGCCCCTCACGAAGTGTGGCTCACAGTGGATTCTTCTCTCGGTGCCAATGTTGTCAACCAGGCACGGGAGTTCATCAAGACTGCCGGAGTGACCGGTTTGGTTCTGACCAAACTGGACGGTACCGGCAGAGGGGGTATGGCTCTGGCGCTCCACGAAGAGTTTGATCTGCCTACTTTCTATGTGGGGCTTGGCGAACAGCCCGGAGAACTGCAGTTTTTTGATCCCGTATTTTATGCCGATGCGCTTTTTGAGATCAAAGAATAACAGACTATGGACAACTTTGATATATCCTGTATGAAAGAGGCTCTGGCGCTTGCCAGAATGGGCTGGGGACACACCAATCCCAATCCCATGGTGGGAGCTGTGGTGGTTTCACCTGATATGAAGATCATCGGCAGAGGCTATCATGCCCGTGCAGGAGAGGCTCACGCTGAGGTCAATGCGATCCACGATGCTCTGCGCCATGCCGGCAGCTGCCGGGGATGTACCATTTATGTGACTCTTGAGCCCTGCTGCACTACCGGCAGAACGCCTCCCTGCACCAGGGCTATTATCGAAAACGGTTTCAGCAAAGTGGTCGTCGGTGCTGCAGACCCCAATCCCCGCCACGCCGGAAAGGGGATCTGTGTTCTTGAAGAGGCGGGGATAAAATGTGTGACAGGAGTCTGTCACGATGAGTGTATAGAGCTCAACCGTCCTTTTTTCAAATATATTTCCACAGGGCGTCCCTTTGTCATACTGAAAATGGCAATGACCCTTGACGGCAAGATCGCCACTCCCGATGGCAGTTCCAAGTGGATCACCGGGGTCGAAGCCCGCTCCAGAGTCCAGCAGCTCCGCCGTCTCGCCGATGCGATCATGGTGGGGGGAAGCACCTTGCGCTGCGATAAACCCGGACTGATGGTCAGAGATCCCGAAAATTGGACTCCTCAGCCCCGGAGGATCATTGTTTCCAATGCCATGGATGAAGAAGAAATCCGCAGTTATTTCCCCGACGGACGGGGGGAAAAGGTTTCCCTGGATTCCCCGGACGAGTGGGGAAAACTGATGGAAAAACTGGGCTCAGAAGAGTGTATGGTACTGTTGATAGAAGGGGGCGGCGAATTGGCTGATTCCGCACTGAAATCAGGAGTCGTGGATTATGTGGAGTTCCACATCGCCCCTATGCTTTTAGGCGGCAGAAACAGTATCCCCGTTCTGGGCGGCGGTGATCCCGGCGCACTGGCTGATGCTTTGAGACTCAGTCAGGTCAGGGTCACCAGATATGGAACAGATATTGCCGTTTCAGGTTATACAAAGGAGTAACTCATGTTTACCGGATTAGTTGAACAGACAGGCGTTATATTGCGTATGTACGCCAACCGTATTACCGTCAGACCGGAACACCCCTTTGACTCTCCCGTTATCGGCGAGAGCATTGCCGTCAACGGCTGCTGCCTTACTGCTGAACGTTTTTTTGATGACGGATGTGTTGAATTTTTTACCCTTTCTGAAACGCTCCACCGCACCAATCTGGGAGCAGTCGGCACGGGGGGCAAGGTCAAGCTGGAGCGTGCCATGGCTGCCGGAGGACGCATGGGGGGGCATATCGTCCAGGGTCATGTGGATGCCGCTGCCCGGGTGCGTTCACTGAGCCGTCTCCCCGACGGCGACTTTGAGTTCGCCGTTGAAATGCCCCGGGAACTTGCTCCTGAGATCGCCATGAAGGGCTCAGTGACCATTGACGGCGTATCTCTGACCGTTGCCGGTTTGGGCGATGATTATTTTGCTGTCCGTTTGATCCCCCAGACTTTGAGCGCCACGGCGCTTAAAGAACGGCATCCGGGAGAACTTGTCAACCTGGAAACTGATGTGATCGCCAAATATCTGCGGCGCCAGCTGAGTTTTCTCAACGCTTCAAATACAGGTTCCGGAAAAGCCACTTGGAACGATTTGAAAGAAGCGGGGATCTTATGAACTGCCGTTTCGGGATTTCGGCATCGATGCCGGAGCATCTCATGGGGCTTCCGGCGAAACTTCCTGAAGCACTCAGCGCGGTTGAATTCCCCGGTGATATGCTTGAAAGCTCCGCCGGATGTCAGAAACTTTCCCAGCTTGCCAGAAACGGTGTCCTGCTTGCGGGGAGAGATTTTATCTCTCCTGAAATATCAGCCTTGATCCCGGAAGAAAATTGCAAGCTGCGTTCAGAGCTTGAAGAACACTTTCAGCTTCGCTGCGCCAGGGCAGCGGATCTGGGCGTGAAGGATTTTTCTGTTGCTTTTGATCTTTTTCAGGCGCTGGCATCACCGGAATACGGCAGAAAACTGGGACGTTTTCTGCGCCGCTGTGCCGGGGTGATCCGGGAGTTTGATCAAGTGCTCCGTCTGGTCTGCCGCATCCCCGGCGGCGGCAATTTCGGCGCTTGGGAGGAGT
>JAFTIE010000056.1 GCA_017457065.1 Lentisphaeria bacterium | reverse complement strand
GCCGCATCATACTTGCAAAGCAAGTGCTTCATGTTTGCCGCAGGCAAACGCTTCATGCAGCAACGCTGCGCTTCACACGGCGGAGCCGTGCTTCATTCGATCAGCGTTCACGCTGATCGAGCTATTGGTTGTTATCGCCATCATCGCCATTCTTGCGGCAATGCTGCTGCCTGCCTTGCAGCAGGCCCGGGAACGTGCCCACACGACCACCTGCACCAACAATATGGTTCAGGTCGGTAAGGCCATGGCCATGTATCAGGATGATAACAAGGGCTTTGTCCCCATGTACCGTAACGGCGGCGGCTCCGGAAACCGCTATTTTTACAGCCGCAACCGTGACAACGAAATGATTGCACGCTATCTCGGGTATGTGACCGATGAAAAAGATCCCGGCCGTATCGGTGCCATCTATATCACTTCAGACGGTACCAGAAAAAAAGGACCTCTGCTGTGCCCCTCCGCCCCCATTCAGGCAGTGACCAAAACCGGCAACACCTACTTCTACAACATCAACTCCCAGCTCTCCCGGGATATGATGGGGATCAAGATCGGACAGGTTTTCCGCCCCGCCATTTCCAGCGCCCTGGCTGATGTGGGGCTTGCCCACGATTTGAACAATGTTTATTACTCTTACTACTCCAAGATTCTCACCCCGGGCAAGACCTCTTCATCCCAGTTCGACCCCCGCCATAAAAATGCGGTGAACTTCCTCTTTCTCGACGGTCATGTTGAAACGGTTCCTTTCTGCAAGATCCCCGATCAGGGAGAAACTTCCGGCGTTTATAACTCCGTTTTTTATCAGCCCTGGCAGAAAAAAGTTCCCCGGGGCTGGTAAGACAGCAATCAACAACATTGAGGTAAGACAATATTATGAGAAAACAAAATATTTTCACCCTGATTGAACTTCTCGTGAAAAGATCACATCTCTGTTGTGATCGTACTTTCGACAAAGTGGAGAGGAGGGCACCTGCCCATGGGCAGGTGAAGCTGTACAGCTTCACCTTAATAGAGCTTCTTGTCGTTATCGCCATCATTGCGATCCTTGCCGCCATGCTGCTTCCTGCTCTGCAGAAAGCAAAAGCACGGGCTCACCAGGCATCTTGTATGAACAACTTCAAAAGTTACGGAATGGCGATTTGCCAGTACACTGATGACAACAAAGGTGCCATTATGCCTTTCTGGAACAATACGAAAAGCGGTGACAGCACTGGGGGGTGGTACTACGAATACCCCTTCAAAGGTCATATCCCCGGAGGAAAATTCGGATTCCTTGCCTCCTATCTCGGCACTAATCGGCAGGGTATTCTCGGAGGAATCTATTATCCCACAACTCCCAGGTATTATTACCGCAGCAAATTTATGTGCCCTGCAAGAGACAGAATGGAAGAACCAACAGCTTCAGGGGAGATGATCAGCTTTGTCGGGATCAACGGATACAATGCCGGGAAAAAAGGCGTCATCAACCGCTGCAAGCGTCCAAGCCGTCTGATGGTCCTCGGGGAAACAAAGAAGCAAGCCGTCATGCTGCACTATTCTACTCAATGGACAGACCGGGATTTCAGACTCAAACTTGCCTTGCCGCACTCAGGAAAGAGTATGTTCGTTTTTCAGGGGGGCAATGTGGCAATGGTTCCTTTCGGCAGGATCCCTACTGTGGCAGATTCAACATTCTGGCTTTACAGCAGCAAGCAAGACCTCTGGTGATCTCTTCAGAGCACTACCTCTGATAACGCATGATCCTGAGTCCGTTGAAAAGCGGAGCTCAGGATTTTTTCATTTTAATCAAAAAATTGCTCTTTCTCAGCATTGCAAACAAAGTCTCTTGAGCGTATATTATCAGAAGAGAGGTCAGAATTAACATAGGAGTTTATATGACAGCGATCCTTGTTCCCCGCAACGAAGATATTTTTTCAATTGCCGCTGCGGAGCTTGTTTCATTTCTCAAGCGTATTACGGGCAAAGAAATTCCCGTTCTCACTGAAGATGACGGAAAAAGTGATCTTCTGGTTCTGGGGTCTGACGCAGTCAATGCTTTTTCCCACAGGATGATCATTGAAAAGGTGATCCCCGGTTTCAGACTCCGCACCGGGAGCGATGATTACCATCTTCTCAGCGCTCAATGGGGCAGACGCAAACTGCTTTTTATTGCCGGAGCCCGTCCCCGGGCGCTGCTTTACGGTGTCTATTACTACCTTGAAACTTTCGGTGATTGCCGCTACTTCTGGGATGGCGACAGAGTCCCCCGGAAAAAGTCTCTTGAAATGAGCGGGATCGATATCTCTGAATCCCCCCGCTTTGAGTACCGGGGATTGCGTTACTTTGCTCACCGCAGCCTCAATCGCTTTCAGGCGGAGCACTGGGACTTTGAAGAGTGGAAGAAAGAGATCGACTGGATCCTCAAGAAAAGACTCAATACCTTTATGCTCCGCATCGGACTTGACGACCTTTTTCAGCAGACTTTCCCTGAATTTGTGAAATATCCTTCCTGGCAGGTTCCTGAGTCAAAGCCCCGTTCTTACGATGACCGTGATCTTTTCTGGTCCCTTGAGTATCGGGGCGAACTGCGGCGCAAGATCTTGAGTTATGCCCGCGAAAGAGACCTGATCCATCCTGAGGATGTGGGGACTATGACCCACTGGTACAGCAGAACTCCTTACGATTTTCTCAACCATGTGAAACCTGAATTTATTCCTCAAGCCACCACTGCCTATAATCAGGAAACCGGTCTTGTGTGGGATATCCGCAAGGATGAAAACCTTGAAAATTACTTCAAACTCACAAGAAAGAGCATTGAGCTCCACGGAAAACCTGCCATTTTCCATACCATCGGACTTGCAGAGCGGCGCTGCTACGAAGATCGGCAGAGCAATCATGAGATGAAACTTTATACATACCGCCGTATTATCAGCAAACTCCGTGAAGAGTATCCCGAAACCCCTTTGATGATCGGGACATGGGATTTCTGCATGTATTGGAGTTGCAGCGAGGTGCAGGCACTCATCAGAGAACTTGATCCTGCCAATACCATCATTTTTGACTATACCTCAGATACCAGTGATGAAGTGGGGAACTTTACCAACTGGGGCGTCGTCAACCGTTTTCCCTGGATGTTCGGTATCTTTCATGCCTATGAATCCGCCAACGGGATCAGGGGGAATTACGACATCATCGCCCGCCGGCTCCCTATTGCCGCAGAGGATCCCATGTGCAAAGGATTTTTCTTCTGGCCCGAAAACAGCCATGCCGACACCTTGATGCTTGAGTTTTTCGCCGCCAAGGCGTGGGATCCTTCTGAATGCACTCTTGAAGCCTTTCTGCCTGAGTTCTGCGCCAAACGCTACGGCGAAAAGAGTGAGGAGATGCTTGAAGTCTGGCGCCTTGCCTCAGATGCCGTCAAAAATATCGGCTGGTGCGGTCCCGGGGATCCGGTGAAACGCCCCGGATCGTCCCATAATGTGCTGTCAACTTTGATTTACAGCACCGGCTATATCGCCTCGGATCCCGTCATGCTGGGGATCCATTCAAGTCAGGTCAAACACATGAGCGAGGCGGTAAGCAAACTGCCGCAGCTGTGCCGGGCGCTTGCCGCTCAGACTTCCGGGGCAGGGGAGTTCATCTACCGGGATATTGTGGATCTTGCTCTTATGGCTATCGCCAGGATCGAGAGTTACGGATTTTCAAAACTGTTCCTTGCCATGGAGTCATGGCGCAACGGTCAGAGTGCCGGGAAAGAGGTCATCGCACTTCTCAAGCAGATGCGGAACGTGGCAGAACTTGAACATAAGATCGTTTCTTCCCATGAAGATTACTCCATGTTCCACTCTCTCAAACTTCTTCAGCAGAAACATGAAACCAATCCGGACTTTGAAAAAACGTTGAAAGCCAACGGCGAAAACTCCTATTGCCGTGCCGTGATCGCTGAGTTTTTCCCCGCTCTTTATCTGCCTCAGCTTGAATTTTACGAGGGCTGGGTCACTGATAAGATCCGCTCCGGTGACCGCTCCCCCTGGGAGTACCCATCCTGTTTTACCGATGCCATCAAAGAGTTTCAGGAGTATTTTTACAGTGAAGCTCTTGAAAATTTTGCCCCCGACATTCCCGGGGCACGCAAAGGATTGAAACGCAATCTGATGCGCCTGGCAGATACAATAGAAAAAATTATCACCAACGATACCGGAAAGTGAGGTGTTCCTATGAATGAACATGAAGTGAAGATCCTGACCGATCGTCTGATTCCAGTCCCTCAGGAATTGAAATTTAATGACGGAAATGAATTTTTGCTCAATGAGGGCTGTACCGTGCAAATCTTTGTGGAGGATACGGCAGGAGTGGAGCAGAAGACTTTGGAGTCGTTCCGCCTTTTCTGGGGGATCACTCCCGCCCTTGCCGTCGCCGCTGATGCCGCCGCAGGTAAACACGGTGCCGAAGGCTATGAGATCGGGATCAGCGAAAAAGAGATCACTGTCAAAGCCGCAGGAATGACCGGTGTGATGCACGCTCTTAAAACTTTGCGCCAGCTGGCGGAAGTCCAACGGGGAACAGAGAGGACACAAGGGTATTTTCTGGTGCCCTGTACCATCAAAGATTTTCCCGCCATGGCGTTCCGGGGTGTCCACATTTGTGTTTTTCCTGAAACGCCCCTTTGGGATATTGAACGGCAGATCCGTATTGCCGCTTACCACAAATTCAATTACGCTGTCATTGAGACCTGGGGCATCTTTCCTTTTGGATCCCATCCAGAATTTTGCTGGGCGGATATGAAACTTGACAAAAAAGAGCTTAAAAAACTGGTCAGATTGGGGAAAGAGCTTGGGATCACCCTGATACCCCAGTTCAATCTGCTGGGACACGCCACTGCCAGCCGTTCCATAACGGGGAAACATGCTGTGCTGAGTTACGATCCTTCACTGCAGCCCCTCTTTGAACCTGAGGGGTGGACCTGGTGTCTTACCAATCCCGAAACAAGACGGATCCTTACAGATCTTGTGATGGAACTTTATGAATTTTACGATTGCCCCCCCTTCTTCCACATCGGCTGTGATGAAGCGGACAACATCGGCACCTGCCGGGATTGCCGTAAAAAAGTTCTCAAAGATCTGGTCAAAGAGCACATCTGCTATTTCCATGATCTTTTTGCTCAGAAAGGCACCCGGATCATTATGTGGCACGATATGCTGCTGACTAAGGGGGACGAAAGATGGAATGGTTATATCGTTTGCGGTCTGCCGGAACACAGATTGGGGGAACTCTACAAAGAGCTTCCCCGCGATATCATCATCGCCGACTGGCAGTACGGATATCCCAAAGCCGATGAAAACGCTCCTGAACCCCAGTGGCCCACAACGAAGTTTTTCAAAGGTGAAGGCTTCCCCGTGCTGGTCTGTCCCTGGCTCACTCAGGATGGCATGAAAAGTCTGGGAAATCTTGCCGCAGATGAAAAGCTGCTCGGTATGCTTGAAACCACCTGGCATATTTCACACGACAGGAATTTTGCCCACATTTTCTGCACCGCTGCTTATGCTTCATGGAATCCGGCTGTGAATCCGGGAGTGACCCTTGCAACCCGCCTTGCTCTGGCGCAGCACATCCGCCAGCTGGGATGGGATACCGGGGTGGATGAATATATCAAAACCGGATGGAATCAGTATCAGGTCGATCCGGGACACCACCCGCATACCAATGTGTGACAACACCTTTCATGATGATAAAAAGCCGGAAGACACATTTGTTCTCCCGGCTTTTTTCTGCACAAAAAAAGAGACTTTTGCTCAGAACCTCTCAATAGTGCATAAATTTATTCAAAGAGCTGTGCAAGTTTGTCAACAACAGCGATTTCTGCCTCTCCGGCGCTGCCATCAAAGGTCGCTCCTGCCGCCAGTTCGTGACCGCCTCCGTTGAAAAATCTTGCAACAGGTCCCACAGGGAAAGCACTGTCTTTGCTCCGCATTGAGATCTTGATCCCCCCGGGACCGGTGTAAAGCAGCATGGCGATGACTACGCCGTCGATTTCACGCAGAAGGTCGATGAGACCTTCATCCTCTTTGATGTTGAAATCATACTTTTTTGCCAGTTCCGGCGGAATAAATGCGTATGCGATCCTTCCCTCAGCAGCAAATTTCAGATGGTCTCTCATGAGTTCGTTTTCAAAACGGACCTGATTCAAAGGCTTGCTGAAAAAGAGTGCATTGACGATTTTTTCCAGTTCTGCTCCCCGCTCCAGCAGTATGGCGGCATTGCGCATGGTGTCAGCCGAAGTGTTGGAAAAACGGAAACATCCGGTATCTGTCATCATGCCTGTGAGCAGAGGTGTCGCGCAGATTTCCGGGATCTCAATTTTTGCGGCACAGAAGATCTTGACCAGAAGTTCACTGCAGCTGGCGGTTTCTCCTGAAACAAGATTGAAAAATCCTGATTCCATGGAGTTGCCTTTATGGTGGTCAATGTTGATATAACGCTTCTGCCGCAACTCATCAATGGAAAGCAACTCAGGTTTCCCCAGCCGGTCGGGATTGGCACAATCCACAGAAACAAATGTGTCAAAGGTGTTGAATTCCTCTTGCGTGATCTCTGAAATGAATCCTGCAAAAAGCTTGGTATGGCGGTGGGGGATCGCTCCCGGAATAAAGACCACCGCCGTTTTTCCGGTGTTTTCCAGAAAATACTTCAAGCCGAAAGATGAACCCAAAGCATCTCCGTCAGGCCTCTGATGGGTGAAAATCAGAACCTTTTCAGACTCCTGCAGCACTTTCGCCGCCTGGAGCATCCGGTTCGGGGAATTCATTCTTCACCCTTTTCTGCTGCTTTATTTTCCGCCTGGTTGAGGAGGGCAAACACACGGTCGCCCCGTTCAATGGAGCTGTCAGCCTTAAAGGTCAGTACAGGAGTGCGTTTGAACCCCAGTTCACAAGCCAGATCATCCTGCCATTTGACCTTTCGCTGATCCAGTTCAGCCATGATCTTCTGCTTTTCGGCGTTTGTGCCGCCGAAAATACTGATACCGACTGTGGCAGTGCGCAAATCGGTACCGGTATTGACGGAGGTCACTGAGACAAGGATGTTGTTTGCCCACACCCGGTCGGATTCAATAAGCCCTGCCAATTCCCTTTTTATCAGTTCATTGACACGGGTCATACGGTCTACGTTTCTCGGACTCATCAGAGTGATGCCTTTTTGAGTTCAATGTTGTAGAATTCGATTTCGTCGCCTTCAACGAAGTCGGCAAAGTTGTCGAGCCGGATACCGCATTCAAGCCCTGCCTTGACTTCTTTGACATCTTCTTTGAAGTGGCGCAAGCTGGTGACTTCACCGTTATAGATCAGTTCCTTGCTGCGGCGCACCCTTGCTTTAGCACCCACCTTGACGATGCCGGACTCAACCTTGCAACCGCAGATCTTGGGACCTTTGGAAAGTTCAAAGATCTGCAGGATACGTGCCTTTCCGGTGACAGTTTCCCGTTTTTCAGGCTCCAGTTTACCAGCCAGAGCATCTGTGATATCTTCCAGCAGCTCATAGATGATGGTGTACAGGCGGATCTCCACATGGCGCTTGGCGGCAAGGTCGTTGACCCCGGGGGAAACCTGAACGTGGAATCCCACAACCAGAGCATTGGTGGCGGCGGCAAGTTCGATATCGTTGTCGCAGATGGAGCCTACACTGTTGGCGATGACTTCCACTTTGATCTTTTCAGAGGGCAGCTCCTGAAGGGACTGTGCAATGGCTTCACCGGAGCCTTTAACGTCGGACTTTATGATGACATTCAAAGTACGGCGTCCTTCGTTATTGAGCTTGTTGAAAAGATCGTCGGCGGTGGAAATGTTGGAGGTCGCCAGCTGTTCGGCGCGTTTTTCTTCACTGATGCGTTCTGCCTCCTGACGTGCCTCTTTTTCGGAGCTCATGACCATGAGCTGATCGCCGGCTTCAGGCACGCCGGAAAGTCCCACCACCTTGACGGGGAATCCGGGTTTCACCTCTTTGACACGTTTGCCCTTGTCGTCGATCAGCATACGCGCCTTGCCCCAGCAGGAGCCGCAGAGAATGGGAGCACCCACTTTCAAGGTACCGCTTTGGATGAGAACGTGAGAGGTGGGGCCGAGCCCCTGTTCCAGCTGTGCCTCAAGGACCACACCCTCAGCCGGACCGGTGGGGTCGGCTTTGAGTTCAAGCATATCGGCTTCAACAAGAATACGCTCAAGCAGATCGGGCAATCCTTCTTTGGTTTTAGCTGAAACTTTCACCACCCCTACTTTGCCGCCCCAGTCTTCACTGGTCAGGTTGTTCTGCTGCATGTGGAGCAATATCTGATCGTAGTCGGCGCCGGGAAGGTCCATCTTGTTGGCGGCGACGATGATGGGGACATCGGCAGCAAGAGCGTGGTTCATTGCCTCAACGGTCTGGGGTTTGAAACCTTCCACAGCTGAAACGGCAAGGACCACGATATCGGTGATGTTGGCACCGCGGGCACGCATACTGGTGAAAGCGGCGTGTCCGGGGGTGTCGATGAAGGTGATATGTTTTCCTTCAAACTCAACGGTGGAGGCTCCGATGTGCTGGGTAATGGCACCGGCTTCACCGGCGGTGACATTGGTATGACGGATCGCATCCTGCAAAGAGGTTTTGCCATGGTCAACGTGTCCCATAAAGGTGACGACAGGCGGACGGGGAACCAGCTTGGATTCATCCACTTCACGGACCTTTACAGGGGCGGGTTCGGCAGCCGCTTTGGGAGGCGTGCCGATGACCAGTTCAAAACCGGCTGCGGCGCAGATTTTTTTGGCGTTGGTATCTGAAACAGTCTTGTTGATACCGGAAAGCTCACCGAGTTTTATCAGGTCCGTCAGCACTTCATTGGGTTTACGCCCGATGGCATCAGCCAGAGTTTTTACCACGATGGGGGAACTCAGAGTGATGGTGTTGCCGGCGCTGTCAGCGGCTTTTTCCTGAACAGGATTGCTTTCGGAGTTTTTACGGTGGTTGTCCCTGGGCTGTGTCTCTTCGCGGCGGTTGCTGCCTTTTTTGGGGGAAGTGGCACGTTTCCCGCCTTTCGGGAGCAGGGCTTCTTCATCCTGCTGACCGTAAAGATCATCAAAGAATGACTCTATGAGATCGGTCATGTCTTCCGGGATCCTGGTCTTTTCTGCTTTGTCAACCTTGACACCCTGGCGGACCAGTTCGGCGGCGATCAAATTGGCGGAGACGCCGTACTTGGCGGCGAGGTCTTTTACAGTCAATGACTTACTCATTTGTGTAACTCCTTATGCGTTGTCTCCGGCGTTGGCAACAGCCTGATTGACCTCTGCCTGATCAATACCTTCAATAGCGAGCAGAGTTTCAGGATCAGCAGCGCGGACACCATCGATGGTTATAAAACCGTTATCCACGAATTTTCTGGCGGTGGCGGCAGAGATTTTCAGCTGCTGCGCCAAAAGCCCGGCAGCCTCCTGGAGTTTTGACTCCATATCTGATTTCGCTCCGGACTTGTTCTCTTCCTGACAGAGAGTAACTGTCCATCCCAGAAGTTTTCCGGCAAGGCGGACATTCTGGGCTTTACGTCCCAGAGCGACCCGGGACTGGTCACTGCTGACAGTTACCAGCAGAGCGTGTTTTGCTTCATCCACAGCCACGCTTTTGACTTTGGCGGGGAGCAATGCGTTGGCGGCATACTTGCGGATATCCTCATCGTAGGGGATGATATCGATACGTTCCGCACCCAGCTCTTCGGTAATACGTTTGACCCGGATGCCCCTCATGCCGATACAGGAGCCTACAGGATCGATCCGGCGGTCATCACAGCCGACGGCGATCTTGGTTCTTTTTCCGGGCTCACGGGCGATGCCCATGATCTTCACTGTTCCGTCATGTATCTCACTGACTTCGCGTTCAAAAAGTTTTGCCACGAAATCGGGAGTGCTGCGGGTGACGATCAAACTGGGACCGGGGGCATTGACATCCACTCTGACCAGCAGTGCATTGATGTGATCTCCGGGGGCGTATTGGTCTTCATAGATCCGGTCTTTGGAGGACATGATACCTTCGGCTTTCTGAAAGTCGATGATCACGTTGCCGTTTTCAAATTTGCGTACCACGCCGTTGATGATCTGCCCGACCCGGTCTTTGAAATCTTCAAGAACGTTCTCTTTTTCAGCCTTTCTCAACTGCTGTTCAATGGCGTTGCGGGCGGTCTGGGCGGCAATACGTCCAAAGTTGCGGGGGGGGATCTCCCACTGGATCACATCACCCACTTTGACATCGGGGTACTGTTCTCTTGCAAGGTCGATCCTGATCTGATCGGGGGAGGGGATCGCGTCTACCACTTCAAGCTGAGCCCATGCTCTGATCTTGCCGGAAGCCGGATCTATCTTGACACTGAGATTGGCCGCAGAGTGAATACTTTTGCGTGAAGCGGTCAATATGGCAGTTTCAAGGGCACGGATCAAACTTTCCCGGGTTATACCTCTTTGCTGCTCAACATATTCGAGCAGGGTCAATAATTCGTTGCTCATAATTCTGTTTCCTCTGTTATTCCCTTGTTTTCTCTTTCCTTCATTTCCGGCACAGAGCTTTTCTCCAAGCTCCCCAATTATGACAGCTCCTTACGGAACATGCCTGATTGCGTTTGCAAATAAAAAAGCGGGTTGTTGCCGTCCCACTTTCAAAATGCGTCCTTACGCGTTGATTTTTTGAAAACAGAACCGATATGATTATCGGTGGTCCACACCGGTCCTTGATATAATATAAAGCTCTTTTCCGGATTATCAAGTGCTGAAAAGCTTTTTTCCGGAAAAATTTTTCAAGATGTGATTTTTGAAATTACCTCATTTATGTGATGTTGCAGTGGAACAGTAAAAAGTGTGCCCCCGGGCAGCGCTTCAAACTCTTTTTTTTCTGTTCCTTCCGCAGTGCGGAAGATCACCGATGAAACCTTTTCACTGTGGAGCTTGAAACAAGCGGCGTTATCTTTGACACCTGTGTATTCAAGGTAGTTTTCAGATGCTGTTTCCAGAACTGTTGAGCCCGCAACAGTGAAGATCACAGCCTTTCTTTCTTCCACGCTGTAAGGGAATGAAAAGGAATCTGTATGGATCCGCACCTCTTTTTTGTTGCCGGGAGTGCTCCAGTCGGTATTCAGCATGGAGATCTGTCCGCAGCGGGGATCGTCAAATTGCCGGCAGCTCCAGTAGAGTTCTTTGGAGTCGTCCTCAACGAACCACTTGCCCCGGTGGGCTTCTGCCAGATGGGCGATCCACGCCGCCGCAAAGGATTGCAGCGCTTCATGGCCCGGATATGCCCAGGCAGTGATGACATAGACTTTGCCTTTGCCGTAAGTAAATGAGGTCAGCAAAGGAATTCCTGAGGCGGCATCAAAGGCTTCAACTTCTGCCCCTGCCGTTTCCACTGCCGCAAGTTTGCAGGGACCATCCTCTCCATAGGAAACGCTGGGGAGCGCACTGAGGACAACATCTTTGAGCTGCTGCTTGTGTTTCCCGTTCCACTGACCGGAATACTCTGTTCCTGAAGGTCCGTGAACTTTGATCCCGGCAAACTCCGAAAGGTCGCCGTTGTTCCAGAGTCTGAAATCGGTAAAGTCCCGCTTTTCCTGTCTGCCGAACTGGGGCAGTCCTGTAAAAAGGACGCCGCCGTTGCGGACAAAGGAGCGCAGTTTTTCATAGTCCTCTTCAATCAGGGTGTTCCACCCCAGATTGAGAAGGAGCGTGTAATTGCTGAAAAATCCTTCCGGACTTTCCACTGGCAGGAAATCAAAATCCCCGTAAGGCGTTCCGCAGAAAAAATGGCGCTGGCGGTCGTGGCGCTGGCGCAATGGATGAGTCAGGGCTCCGGGCATGAGGACATCCAGAAGCTGCCTGTGTTTTTCGGGCTGACAGTGTCCCCATTCGGGCAGATCTCTGCCGAATTTCCCCCAGACGGAGTAAGCCGGTGTCTGTTCGCCGCCGCAGACGAAGCCGTTGAAAGGTGCCGCATAGCGCCCTTCAAGGCAGGCGATGGAACGGCGCAGCTTCCCCTGACGGGGATGGGTGGCGGCAAATTTATAAAAGTTTCTGAGCATTTCCCGTTTGCCTTTGGTCAAAGCATCATCCCAGCATTGCCGTTCCTCTTTCCACATGAGAAAGAGACTGTCTTCTTCATAAAACATGTTCGCCCCCATCATCCAGCTCTGGTAGAGGGAAAGGAAAAATTGACCCAGCTGGTTCATGAAGAAGGGCTGCATGGCGTGCTGGGTGGCGATATGCACCCCCCAGTCGCCCTCTGAAAGAGCTTCGCTTGCAGTCCGGGCGAGGGAGCAGAGGGGGAGCGTGTTGGGCACCATGGTTTCGGCACGGATGAAATCAACTCCTGCCAGATGGCAGTAACGCTGTCCCCCTGAGGCATCCCCCAGCGCCACCCGTTTGACTCCGGTGCGGATCTCATGGACCTTTTCTTTGAGGAAGGCAAGATAATTTTCGCAAGCTTCTTTCATGGAGTCGGGGCGGATCTCGTGGTCAGGATCAAAGGCATAGACTTTGCCTGTAAGTTCATGGGTTCCCCCTGAGTGCATCATGGGACCTGCACTCTCCTGAAGCACTCCTGAAAGAAAATCGGTGGCAGCTTCAACGTGGATATGGTGTTCTTTGCAGTAGGAACCCCATTTTCTCAGAAGCTCCTCAGGCACAGACCGCCTTTCGTGGCTGCGGGGATCTTTGAAAATAAAGTTGCGGATAACGATGAGATTCCCCAGACGGGTACGGTTCATATAATCCAGCAGCCACTCCATTTCGCCGCTGTCGTCGTGGGGGACACTGGTGAGATCTGCCCCCACCATAAGGGGGAACTTTTCTGCAGGGAGCTGCCAGACATGCCCAATAGTGCCTGAAAGTCCGATGGAGGTGTTGAATTTGACATTGAACCCGGGATTTTCAAGGGTAAATGGAAATTCGTTCCATCCCTTGTCAAGTTCCAATTCAAGGGATCTGTCTTCGTAATCCACACGGCAGGTCTGTTTTTTTGATGAATAGATCCGCCCGAAAAGTTTTTCACCGGTCACTGCCCACGGAGGCAGAACCAGTTCTTCCGCAGGGCGGGCAGTCGGCATGAGACTTATTTGGTTGATGAGCAGAAAGAATTCTCTGTTGCCGTTGATCAGTTCAAACTCATGCACTCCGGCATCAAGCTCAAAGCGCGTCCACACATCTTCAAGAAGCTGGGCGGCGACGTGTCTTCTGAAATAGTGTTTGAACTCCGAAAGGGTTTTGCCGCCGCACTTCAAAGTCATGGGGAAGAAGTCGCTGATGAGATTTTCCTTCTTTTCA
The DNA here is from genome assembly GCA_017457065.1 of Lentisphaeria bacterium. Classification (GTDB taxonomy): domain Bacteria; phylum Verrucomicrobiota; class Lentisphaeria; order Victivallales; family Victivallaceae; genus UBA1784. The sequence goes on along the minus strand of JAFTIE010000056.1, from coordinate 794 downwards.
TCGTAAAAAGCCGCCGCCATGGCGATAAGGTGGAATATCTGTTCACCGCTGCGGTGGACTTTCATTTTGAATTTTACGCTTTCACCGGGTCCCAGCCATGCGGAACGCATCCTTGCCCAATGGTGGATCTCAAGGGAAAGATCATCGGGGGACAACACCTCTTCCAGAGGCTTGGCGGGAGGTCTGAACCAGATGAATCCCGTCAGGATGACCGATATATGGCAGTTGCCGTATTTGGGACCGATATCAAAGACGAGACGCCCCTGATCCAGCAGTTCCGCTCCGGTGAATCCGATATCACCTGAAACGGTGTGCAGCGTGAAGCGTGTTTCCCGGGAGCCTGTGGCGGTAACATGGAGTCCCGAAAGCCCCCTGCGGGTGGATTCCTGCCAGCAGTTGCCCTCAAGCGGCGTTTCCACCGGAGAGTTGACGGGGCCTGAAATCGATCGCGGATAGTGGTAAAGTGCCAGTTTTCCCAAAGTTCCTTTTTCACAATCAAGGGAACCATCCCAGCAGTAGACCGGATGGTAATGGCGGCGGGAATAGAGGACGTGATAGCCCCATTCGATGCGGAAATCCAATTTCATATTCAGCAGACTCCTTTGAGCCAATTTCAAAACTCCTCAAAATTGTCAAAGCGCCCTCTTCTTCGATCTGATAAAGGGAGCGTTTTTCCGCCTTCGCATAAAGCTACGGCGGGACAAGCGGCTGTTACCTTTCCCCCTCCGCATAAAGCTACGGCGGGACAAGCCAGGTAGCAAGTGCAAACTACCCTTTACAGCTCTTTGCGAATG
>JAFTIE010000055.1 GCA_017457065.1 Lentisphaeria bacterium | reverse complement strand
TTGTCAAAGCGCCCTCGCTTCGATCTGACAAAGGGAGCGTTTTCGGCTGTTACCTTACAGGTAGCAACCTCAAACTACCCTTTGCAGCTCTTTGCGAATGGCATCTTTGCCATTTTTTGAATGACTTTTGAAATTACCTCAAACCATCTGAAAAAAAGCTCCCCTTCAAAGAGTGGATTCTTTGCAAGGGGAGTTTTTCTGTTCAGCAGGTAAAGGGGAGCGCCGTCGTTTCGTAGTTTTGCAGCAATTCTTCCTCGTAAAAGACCTGCATGAGAAAAAGTCCGTTTGGGGGCGCCGTTTCGGGAGCTGCAAGGCGCTGTTTTGCTTCAAGTATGCGCTTCACCGCCTCAGGGGAAAGTTTCCCTGCCCCCGCAGCTTCAATGGTCCCCATAAGACAGCGGATCATCTTGTAAAGAAATCCGTTGCCCACAAAGGTGACACATCCGAAGTGTCCGAACTCCCGGTAATCAATGCGGTAGATGGTCCGCACGGCATCATCAATGGCGGAGCGCTCCACCACAAAGGAGGAGTAATCATGGGTCCCGGTCAGCACCGGGAGCACCGCTTTGATCTTTTCAGGGTCAAGGGTGTGGCAGGATTTCCATGAGTAACGGACCGAAAAGGGGGATTCAGGACCGTAGTTCAAAACGTAAGTGTATGCCTTCCCCAGTGCATCGTAGCGGGAGTGAAAAGCCAAAGGGACCTCAACGGCAGACCGGATCCTGATGGAGTAAGGCAGACGGCGGTTGAGGACCTTCATAAGATTTTCAGCAGGAATATCCGGTTGCTCAGGGGTAATGAAACTTGCCACAAATCCCAAAGCGTGGACGCCAGTATCGGTCCGGGAACTGCCGATCAGGTGGATGGGGTGTTTGTAAAGTTTTTCAAGTGTCTCCTGCAAGGTCTGCTGGACAGAGGGACTGTGGGGCTGGATCTGCCAGCCGCAGTAGTCACTGCCGTCGTAAGAAATTTCAAGTTTGTACCGTTTGTAAGGGGTATAGGGGGTGTATTCAAGTCCCATAGTCAAAGATCTCCCCGGCGACACTGTTCCAGAACATCATGCCGTCACCGGTCAAGGCAATGCGTCCTTCAGAAATAATAAACCAATCTTCCCCCATTGATGAAGCAACAGTACGGATGATCTTCAGCCGCTTCTGCCACCCGTCGGCACCGGGGACCTTTGCCCAGAGCCCGGGAGTCCATCCGGCAGCGGTACGCAGATTGACGGCAAAAATCTCATTGAGCCTTTCTGCCTTTGAAATGCGATCTCTTTCAGGAGGGGTGTCTTTGAGCCATGCTTCAAGGGGTGGATTGCTCCAGCGGTCAACGCCGTCAAAGCCGCATGCTCCGGGACCGTGCCCTGAAAGAAGCCCTCCCCGCCAGACATTGACATTGTGGCGGCACTCCGCCCCGGGGCGGGCGAAATTGGAGATCTCGTAGCGGCAAACGCCCTGTCCCTCCAGAAAACGGGCTATGGCTGGCATAAGCTCTGCGGCACGCTCATCATCTTCCGGGAGTTTCAAGGCGGCATTCTCTTCGGCTGTGAGAGCGTAGCATGAAATGTGATCTGCACCACAGGAAAGGGCGCGCGCTGCCCCGGCGAAAAAGGCTTCATCGCTCTGCCCCGGCAGGGCAAAGATCAGATCCATGTTCCAATGGGGAAAGGCAGCTTTTCTAACCAGAGAAATGGCATTTTCCAAAGCTTCATCGCTGCACTTTCTGCCGATGTTGTTTCTGACAGAAGCGTCAAAGCTCTGGACGCCCATACTGAGGCGGGTGATGTTTTCTCTCAGGAGCGCCACCTTTTCCGGAGTCAGGGTCTCCGGGTTGGCTTCGCAGGAAATTTCAGCACCTTCTTCAAATTCAATACGGGAACGCAGCAGTTTGAAAAAACGCTCCATCTGCTCCACCGTAAGAAAGGTGGGAGTTCCCCCCCCGATATACAAAGTCTCCCCCCTGCCGCAAGGCACAAAGGTGCGTTCCAGACGGTCAAGATAGGCATCAACGACCTCTCTCCCGACTCCCGGAAGAGAATAAAAGGCGCAGTAACCGCATTTGGAAGCGCAGAATGGAACGTGGAAATAGTAGTTCATCAGAAGGGGAAGGCATCATCCGCAGAAACTTGTTTGACCGGTTCCTTTTTCACCGCTTTGGAACGGAATTGGGCGGGGTCCGCCGTCATGGATTGTTTGGCGACGCCTCTGATCTCCACGGCACGCAGGGGGCGCACAGGGCAGATATATTCACATCCGCCGCAGCCGATACAGATCTCAGGAGTCACTTTGGGGATGGTCAGACCGTCCTTGTAATCCACCATATCCAGCGCTCCCGTGGGGCAGTGTTCGGCACAGGCGCCGCAGGATTCCCCGTCAGTGACCACCACGCAGCGCTCCTTGAAGTAGGTGACAACACCTACACGCCACCGCCTTTTTTCGGGCAGGGTCAGGGGTTTCAAAGCCCCTGCGGGACAAATATTGCTGCATTTATTGCAGTTGAAGTCGCAAAAACCCTTTTCAGGCAGCATCCGCGCCTGCCCGATCCCGGCAATGCCGTACTCCAGCAGGGCGGGGGCAAGAATCTTGCCCGGACAGTTCGCCACACAGAGCTGACACCCGGTACATTTGAGATTGAACTCCTCGATGGAACCTGCTCCGGGAGGTGCACAGGGCAGTTTGTCTTCCGGGGGTCTCAGCACATTTCCGCCCACAGCTCCTGCGGCGCCGGTCAGGGCGATACCGGCAAGGAAAAGGCGTCTTTTGCCGTCCAGTTTCCCGGGGACCACGGAATCAGGCAGAAAAGTCCCTGCGGAAGTGAGCCCCTGAAATTTGCAGACCGCTTCACAGTTGCCGCAGACCACACATCTTTCGTTGTCGATGATGCCCTTTTCCACGTCGATACAACCACCTTTGCAGACCTTTTCGCAGCCTTTGCATTTGACGCAGGAAGGAGAAAATTTCAACCGGAATCTGGCAATACGGGAAAAGAGTCCCAGCAAGAACCCCGCGGGGCAGAGGGTGTTGCAGAAAAGCCGTTCCTTGAAAAAAGCACTCCCTGCGATCAAAAGCATGATAATGACCGACACGGCAATGAGTCCGGCGGCAACGGGGGTGATTTCAGAAAAGTGCCAGAGCCCGCTTTTGTTGCCGATCCACTGGAATGCGGGCTTGAGGACAGAGTTGAAAAATCTTCCCGTCACTGAAAAAGGTTCAAGGAATCCCGCCAGCCCGCAGAGACCGAAAGCAAAGAGTACAAGCAGAAAGACCCCTGCCCCGTAACGCATCATGCGGCGGGGGGGCTGTACAACGCTTTTCTGACGGCGGACCTTGCGTCCGAGGAATCCTGTAATATCCTGAATGAATCCCAGAGGGCAGCCGAAGGAACAAAAAACTCTGCCTCTGAAAAGAGCGGCGAGGATCCAGAAGATCGCCGCAACGGAACCGGCAGTAAAGGCGGGGAAAAACTCAACTCCTGCCGCCTTTGCCCCTATGGTGCAGATGCCGGAAAAACCGGCGGCGATGGCAAGAAACATCAGCGTCGAAATAACGATCCTGAAGACTCTTGATTTTTTCACAGCTCAGACGATCCTTTTGATCTTGAGTTTTGAAAGATCCCGGGTGCCGAGTTTAAGCTCTGCTCCCAGATCAAGATAATTGACCTCAGGCATGGAAACGCCCAGCATCTTCACCGCAGCGGTATCAACGGCAACGATATCCCTTGAAGCAAGAAGGGAATTCATCTTCACCCGCCGGGTCTTGGGGGAACGCCCCACAGGACCGCCGTAGGTCATGACCAAATAGGCATCCACCACATTGAGGTCGGGTTTGCGGATCAACACGGAGTCAGCAATACACTGATGGAGTCCGTTTTTGTGCATCCATCTGCGATCCCAGACAACGCCCATATAGTTTTTCATGGCGCTGGTCATGGTGGCGCCGCCGTGATTTTTCAAAACGGGAACATTGATGACCACATCGGCTTCAAGGAGAGCAGGATGCACCAGAGCTTTCTTCATAACTTTGGCGCCTTTGATCTCCACTTCACGGTAAGCGCTTTTGTCGTTGCCGGTGATCATAACGCCGCCGGCTTGTTCCACGGCATCTCTGATACCGCTGCGTTTGTAGCATGAGACCCAGTCGGAGTCACAAGTATGATCGAAGACCATGACCTTTGAAGCTCCTGCTTCAAGAGCCCGTTTGACGATCCTGCCCACGAGTTCGGGGTTGGTATCGGCGCCCTTTTCGGGTTCGGAGTTCCATCCGATATTGGGTTTGACCAGAACGGATTGTCCTTTTTTGACGAAAGCTCCCATGCCGCCCAGAGCAGCAATGGCAAGATCGAACATATCCCCCGGTGACTTGCCTCTGACGGCGGCAAGATCACAATTTTCCCCTTCTTTGACGGCAGCTCCCAGGGGGATACGTTTCAGCAGACCGGCAGTCAGGGCGGTCAAAGCGACACCTTTCAAAAAGTCACGACGCAGCATAATTGATTCTCCTCATTTCCTCAAACAGCCATTAAAAAAGCCGGGAACCGCTGATTCCCGGCAGGAACTCAATCCAAAGACTCGACATACTCCATATATGCTTCTTCATCCATCAGATCATCCAGATCAGCCGGATCAAAATCTGTCATCTTGCAGATCCAGCCTTTATCTTCCGGAGATTCATTGATAAGATCCGGAGCATCGGCCAAGTGTTCATTCACAGCACAGACGGTTCCGCTGATGGGGGAGTAGATATCACATGAGGTCTTTTCAGACTCGATCTCCCCCAGACGGTCCCCGATGTTGAAGCAATCATCCTCTTCAGGAAATTCCACAAAAGAGATCTCCCCGAGCTGTTCGGCGGCATACTCCGAAATACCTATGGTCGCTTCATCGTCAATAACTTCAACCCACTCATGCTCTTCTGTATAGTATCTCATAACGCTTCTCTCAAAAAGTCTCCTTATTTCTTTTGCGTTCCGATAACGCAGATATCCCTTTTCTTAAACTATCACTATTCATATAAATATCAAGTGCATATATGAAAAAAAAGGCAAAATTTATCAAAATTTTTGCAATATTTTTGTTTTTTCCTTCTTTCCGGACTATTTTTTCATTCGGTTTTCCTCATAGATCTTCCTTTGCAGAGTCCCGTTATTTCTGCTGCGGTTCGGGCAATTGTTGTTTTTTCTCATCTCTCTCAGGATGCGTGCTCTTGCAAAAGTACGCTCCAGGCTGTATATTAAAAGAATAACAGAAAAATCAACCTTTTTAATGAAAGGGCATGACATGCCTATCACTGAAATACTTGCCAGAAATGCCGAACTTTACGGCGATGATGTGGCTCTGGTGGAGATCAATCCTCAGGAACTGGAAAAACGCCATACCACCTGGAAGGAATATTCTCTTATCGAACCCAGCCGTTCCGACAGCTTCCGCTCTGAGATGACCTGGGGACAGTTTGACCGTAAAGCCAACCGTTTGGCAAATTTTCTGCTGACACGTCACGTCCGCAAAGGAGATAAAGTTGCCATACTGCTGATGAACTGCCTTGAGTGGCTCCCCATCTACTTCGGTATCCTCAAAGCAGGCGCCATGGCAGTTCCCCTGAATTTCCGCTACACTGCAGAAGAAATCAAGTACTGCCTTGAACTTGCCGATGTGGACTATCTCTTCTTCGGTCCCGAATTCACCGGCAGGGTCGAAGCCATCTGCGATCAGCTGCCCAGAGTCAAGTCGTTCCTTTATGTGGGCGAGGATTGCCCCTCTTTTGCCGAACCTTACGGCAATCTGGTCTCCTACTGTTCCAGCCGTGCGCCTCAGGTCTCCCTCTCAGAAGAGGATGAAGCTGCCATTTACTTTTCTTCCGGCACCACCGGATTCCCCAAAGCCATCGTCCACTGCCACCGCAGTTTGAGTCACTCCTGTGTGGTGGAGCAAAAGCACCACGGACAGACCAGAGACGATGTATTCCTCTGCATCCCGCCCCTGTACCACACCGGCGCAAAGATGCACTGGTTCGGATCTTTTCTTGTAGGCGGCAAAGCAGTGCTCCTCAAAGGGATCAAGCCCGAATGGATCATTTCTGCCGTGTCCGAAGAAAAGTGTACCGTGGTCTGGCTCCTTGTTCCCTGGGCGCAGGATATCCTCGACGCCATCGAACGGGGAGAGATCAAGCTGGATTCCTATCAGCTTTCACAGTGGCATCTCATGCACATCGGTGCCCAGCCCGTCCCCCCCAGTCTTATCAAGAGATGGAAACAGTTTTTTCCCCATCACGACTATGACACCAACTACGGATTGAGCGAATCCATCGGTCCCGGCGCTGTCCATCTGGGCATTGAGAACATCGACCGTGTGGGCGCTATCGGCAAGGCGGGCTTCGGTTGGGAGTGCGCCATCGTTGACGAAAAACGTATCCCCGTCGCCCCCGGCGAAGTGGGAGAACTCGCCGTCCGGGGCGCAGGTGTCATGAAGTGCTACTACAAAGACGAAAAAGCCACTGCCGAGACCCTTTCTGAAGACGGCTGGCTTTACACCGGCGATATGGCAAAAACTGACGGGGACGGATTCATCTATCTTGTTGACCGCAAGAAGGATGTAATCATCACTGGCGGCGAAAATCTTTACCCTGTGCAGATCGAAGACTTTCTCCGCCGTCACAATGCCATCAAGGATGTGGCTGTCATCGGACTCCCCGATGCCCGTCTGGGTGAGATCGCCGCTGCCATCATCGAAGTGAAACCCGGAGAAACTCTCACTGAAGAAGATGTGGAAAACTTCTGCAAAACACTCCCCCGCTATCAGCGTCCCCGGAAGGTGATTTTTGCAACTGTTCCCCGGAACCCCACAGGCAAGATCGAAAAACCCCTGTTGCGCAAAACCTACGGCGGCGCCAATCTGGTAGCTCAGCAGAACGAATTGAAATAACATCTTTTGAGCCAACAAAAAAAACTCCCCGTTGCGGGAGTTTTTTTTGTGTTCTGTCCCTCAAAACCTTCTTATTGTTTTACAACCCGGCTGCCTCTTTTCTGCTTTTTCCGGTCCACCAGAAACAGTTGAAAAGCATTATAGCTGTTGTGCCACAGAACGTAGCTGATGACTCCCATGGCGGCAAGAGGTCCGGCATAGACCAGTGCCAGATAGATGGTGAGAGTGGTGTTCTTCTGTCCCAAACTCTGACTTGCTTCACGGCGGAGCCGCTTCTTTTCAAGAAAGGAGCCGATGAAAAAACATGCTGCGCAGATCACCAGAGAGATCAACGCCGTTTCAAGGATGATCCAGGGGGAGATCCCGGGATTGCTGCGGAAAAAGTCCGCAGCCGATGCGGCAATGATAAAAAGACAAGCCGACCACAGACCGAAACTGGCAGTGGCGAATTTCCGGGGCCACTGCTGCGCGGGAGGATAGATTTTCCGCAGTATCAAAGCCGCCCCGCCGGGAATGAGCAGCAGAAAAACCAGAGTATTGGCAACTCTCAGCATGAAATCAAAAGAGGTGTTTCCGCAAACCCATCCCAGAAGAAAAGGCATAAAAAGTGCCATCCCCGCATTGGTCACGAGAAATGAGGTGATGACATATCCCACATTCCCCCGCAGAAATCCCATAACTACCGAAGCGGCAGCAGCAGTGGGGGTGATGCCGGTAAAAAAAGCCGCCTGTGCCAGAGTGTCGTTCCCGGTCAGAACTTTGGTGAGCAGATAAGCAGTGACACCGATAACGAGATTGGCTGCCAGAAGTACGCCGTGGGAACGGCGGAATTTCAGCTCTTTCAGATCCAGCTTGAGGAAAACCATGAAAAGCATGGTCATCAAAAGATAGCGGATCAGAAAGCTCAGCTCCGCCGCTTTGGGAAAAAACAACCCCAGAGCCAGAGGCACGAAGATCATGGCAGGGCGCAGTAAAGTTTTCCACATGACAATAAATTCCTGAACTGTTGATATGATCCCCCCGGAACTCCGGGAGAAGTTTTCAAATAATATACAATCTGCTGCTCTTTTTTTCAAGAACCGGAAAAAGAAAAAAGCCTTCCCCCCCCGCATGGACCGGCATCCGGCAAGTTTGATAAACTGAACAAAAATTCACCGTTTATCTCACTTGAGAAAGTAAGTAAAGTATTGACAAGGACATTTTTCTGTGCTATATTATAAGAACTGTTTTATTTGAAAACCACTGATCCTTGAGGATTCGTCCTTCTGTTTCAGATCAAAAGCAAGGTTTTCAACAGTCAATGATTCAACTTTTTTGAAGGAACGATGTCGTGAAAGAATTAAAAGTCGGAGTTGTCGGATTCGGCACAGTCGGCGCCGGAGTGGTGGAAAACCTGTTGCGTAACAGCGAGATGATCGCCAAACGAACAGGTATGCGGCTCACTTTGACCTGTGTGGCGGACCTTGACACTACTACTGACCGCGGCGTCGTACTCCCCGAAGGAGTCCTCTGCAACGATGCTGCGGAGACCATCAGACGGTGTGATATCGTGGTCGAACTCGTGGGGGGAACCACCTTTGCGAAAAAACTGATCCTCGATGCTCTCAATGCGGGCAAAAGCGTGGTCACCGCCAACAAAGCTCTTCTGGCGCTCCACGGAGAAGAACTTTTCGCCGCCGCCGAAAAGAATAACGTGGATCTCTATTACGAAGCCAGCGTCGCAGGCGGTATCCCCATTATCAAAGCCTTGCGTGAAGGTCTTGCCGGCAACCGTATCAACCGTATTTTCGGTATCATGAACGGGACCTGCAACTACATTCTCACCCGCATGGAGCGGGAAGGTGTCAACTTCAATGATGTCCTTGCCGACGCCCAGCGTCTGGGATATGCCGAAGCCGATCCTTCACTGGATATCGACGGCTTTGACACGGCTCACAAAACTGCCATTCTCGCCTCTCTTGCATACGGCAGATGGTTCGGCATCAGCAATATGACCGTTGAAGGTATCAGAGATCTGGAACTTGAAGACCTCAACTACGCTCTGGAACTGGGCTACCGCATCAAACTTCTGGGTGTGATCAAAAATGTGAACGGCGCTGTGGAAATGAGCGTCCGCCCCACATTGATCCCTCAGGAAGCACTTCTTGCCGGGATCATGGACGTTTTCAACGGTGTCATGGTGGAAGGCGATTTCGTAGGTCAGACCCTCTTCTACGGCAGAGGTGCAGGCCGTCAGGCCACCGCCAGCGCTGTGGTGGCGGATATCGTGGACGTGGCTCTCAATTACAGCTCCGGCGCAACCCGGCGCATCCCTGCATTCCGTCAGGGAGAGCAGTTTGAAAGTGTCACGCCCCAGAATGAGTGCACTTCGCGCTACTATCTGCGTTTGATCGTTGAGGATTGTCCCGGTGTCATCGCTTCTATCACAAAGATCCTTGCTGACCGTGAGATCAGCATTTCCAGTTTGATCCAGCATGAAAATCAGGGCGAAAATGTCTCTCTGGTCATCCTCACCCATCCCTCTATGGAAAAAGAGATCCGCAGCGCCATGGAAGAACTGAGCAAACTTTCAGTCAGCCGTGCCGCTGTGAAGATGCTCCGCATCGAAGAACTCTGATCAAAACGCCGTTAATTTATTGCAACAACCTTTTAATCTTCAGGAGTCTTGACTATGGGAAATCATACCGTGGAAAAGATCGGCGGCACCAGTATGAGCCGCTTCGGGGAAATCATTGAAAATATCATCATCGGCAAGCGCAAAGGAGCGGAGCTTTACAACCGTGTCTTTGTGGTTTCCGCCTACGGCGGCATAACAAACTTGCTGCTGGAAAACAAAAAGACCGCTGAACCCGGCATCTACGGCAGTTTCGCCGCAGGGGACAACAAAGCGTGGCAGGAAAAACTGGAAAGCACCCGTCTGGAAATGATCCGGATCAACCATGATTTTGAAGCTCTGGGGCTGGATGTAAAGGCAGCTGATGAATTCGTCAACGAGCGCATGGAAGCCATTGATGACTGTCTGCAGCACCTGATGAAACTGGGCAGTTTCGGACACTTCAACAGCAGCGCATATCTTCCCGCCACAAGAGAACTTCTCAGCTCCGTGGGCGAAGCTCACAGTGCTTTCAACTCCGCATTGATCCTGCAGAAAATGGGGGTCAACGCCGTTTTTGTGGATCTTTCAGGATGGCGGGACAGAGAGTTTCTCTCTATGGAAGAAAACATCATCAGCCACATGAAAGATCTGGATCTTGCCAGCTGTATGCCTATTGTTACCGGTTACGCCAAATGTGCCGAGGGCGTTATGGCAAAGTTCGACCGTGGTTACAGTGAAATCACCTTCAGCAAACTGGCTGTGGCAACACAGGCTCGGGAAGGCATCATCCACAAGGAGTTCCACCTCTGTACGGGTGATCCCAAGATGATCGGCGTTGACAAGGTGCGTACCATCGGTCACACCAGTTTTGACATTGCCGACCAGCTGGCGGATATGGCGATGGAGGCGATCCATCCTCAGGCTTCCAAAGAGATGGCTCTCCACAACATCCCCATCCGTGTGGACAACGCTTTTGACCCCGGACATGCGGGAACTCTCATCAGCAACAACTATGTATCCCCCACTCCCAGAGTGGATATGATCTGCGGCAGAAAAGATATTGTCGGTATTGAGATCTACGACTCCGAGATGGTAGGTGCCGCAGGCTACGATTACCGGGTACTCAAGGCCTTTGATGCCCACAAGATCAGCTACATTGCCAAAAACACCAATGCCAACACCATCACTCACTATGTTTCAGAACGCTCCAAGGCTCTCAAGGAGTGCATTGAGCAGATCCGTCAGGAGTTCCCCCGTGCTGAGATCTCCTGTTGCGAAGTGGCGATCATCGGTGTCATCGGCAGCAATATGAAGCTGCCCGGATTCCTTTACAGAGCCGCCAAAGCACTCGCTGAATCAGATATCAATGTTCTTGCCCTTGACCAGTGTATGCGTCAGGTGAACATGCAGTTCATCATCGACCGCAAGGACTTTGAAAAGGCACATATTGCGCTCCACCATGAACTGGTGGAAAAAGAGGAGCCCTTCTGCTGAAAATCAGAGAGGGGTAAAGGTCACGTAAAGAGTCCGGAACTTTCCGGGCTCTTTTTTTAACCTTCATTCTCCCGGATCCTTTTCTCTGCTGCTGTCAAGAAGAGCGTTGACAGACTTGAAAAGTTCTTTCATATCCCGGGAAGCATCAACACCGTTGCAGCGGCGGTACTTATCCCCCTGACGGTGCGCCTCAAGAACGGCGGCTATCTCCTGAAGCGGTATCAGAAAAGCACGCCGCAGCCGCTGTTCAAAAAACAGTGCGGCAATAAAAAAGAAAAAGGTCATAAAGACCACTGCCCATGCACCTGCCCGGCGCATCCGCTGGGTCTCTTCGGCGGACTTTACAATGGCCTGTCTGTTATAAAAGGAAAGTTTACTGATTTCCCCGAGGATCTTTTTTCTTGCTTCCTGACTGCCTCTTTCAAGAGCTGCAAGAGATTCTCTGATGTGCAGAAGTGTTTCTTTTTCCCCCTTTTCTGTAATATTTTTTTCTGCCGCTTGAAGAGCTCTTCTGAACCCGATGATATCCGCTTTTTCCCCCGTCAGCGCAAAAAACATATTTTCGCAGGCATCAAGACTGACGACATTACGTTCAAAGATCTCCCTGATTTCAGGACTCATACGCTGAAAGCTCCAAACCGCTCCGAAGCCCAGAAACAAATTGAATGAGATCATCAACCAAACACTGAGAGTAATTATCTTGCCTGACTGCACTTCTTCACTTGAGCTCCTCTGAAAGTTTGGCAATGGCCTGTTCATCTGAAACGATCAGCAGCATATCATCTTCTTTCAGAGTCTGCTCAGGATCGGGACGCAGCAGCTTTCCTTCCCGGCGCAGAGCCGCCACAATGATCCCGTATTTTTTAGGAAGAGCAAGTTTGCCCAGTGTCTTGCCGACCATGGAACCGGGGAGCCGGATCTCTGTCAGATTCAGTTCACTGCTTGAACTGCTGTCGGCGATCATATTGCGATAGAGCAGAAAGGTGGCAAAACGGCGTCCGTAATCCTGCTCGGGAATAATGACTTCGTGTGCCCCCACCATGTAAAGGATCCGGCGGTAAGTTGCGTTCCCGGCACGGGAAACGATATAACGGCACCCCATCTGCCGCAGCAGTGCGGTGCAGATGATCCCGGATTCTTTGGAAGTGTTGCTGATACAGCAGACGGCGGCATCCCTTTCTGCAGGCAGCAGTTTGGCAAGAGAAGCCTCATCGGCAGCATCTATGGCAACGGCGTAAGCGGCAAATTCTGAAGCGGCATCCACCTTTTCCTGGGAAATATCCACCGCCAGCACCTCCACTCCCCGCTCTGCAAGAGCCTGAGCCAGCGCCATGCCGAACTGTCCCAAACCTATAACAATGACTTGTTTGCTCATGAGATTTTCCTTTACTTTCCTTATCCCAGCGGTATGCTGACCGGCGGCAAACCGGAGTTTTTAGCTCCATGCCCGTCACTGAGCAGCAGAAACAAGGTCAAAGGACCGATCCTGCCGATAAACATCGCCGCCATAATAATGACCTTGCCGATAGCATCAAGTTCCCTTGTCCCTCCAAGAGACAACCCTACAGTCCCCAATGCGGAAATGCTTTCAAAAATCACCTTTTCAGAGGTGATGGTCTGAGTCGTGACCAGCATGATGATCACTGTCAGCAGCACCAGCACTGCCGAACAGACGATGGCAACTGCCTGAATGATATTTTTCCCGGGTATTCGGTGACCGTCAAATACCACTTCATCCTCTCCTCTTGCGGCGGCGCGCAAAGTCAGAACCAAAAGCGCCAGAGTCGTCACTTTGATACCTCCTGCGGTGCCGCCGGGGGATCCGCCTGTAAACATGCAAAGCATCATCACGATGACCGCAGGAACACCGCAGTTTTCCAGAACCAGAGAGCTGAATCCTGCAGTTCGCAGCGAAGCGGCAAGAAAAAAGCTGTTGACGATCTTATCCGGAATGGAAAGAGCTCCGAAAATCCCATCCCATTCAAAGAGCAAAAGAAAAAAAGCAGTGCCTGAAAGCAGCAGAAGTGTGGTTCCTGCGACCAGTTTGCTCACCGCCGGAATTTTTTCTTCCCCTTTACATACACGGCACAATGAAACGATGACGGCAGGGGCGATGCCGCCTGCCGTAATGAGCAAAGCGGTGACAAGAAGAATAAAAGGATTCCCTGCGTAGGGGATCATATTGTCAGCACCGGGAAAAAATCCCGCATTGCAAAAAGCGGAAACACTGGTAAAGATCCCCAGTTCAAGGGCTTTTTCCCAACTGTTGAAAAGATAAAAAAAACCGCAGCTCAACAGCAATGCCCCTGTCACTTCGCAGATCACTGTCACTTTGAAAATCTGCTTGAGACTCTGAAAGATATCCTGCTCCTGAGTGGGAGCCAATTCGGCAAGGAGCTGCTCCTGATTGATGGAAAGACGTCCCAGCGCATGAAGCACCAGAGCGGCAAGACTCATGATCCCCAAGCCCCCTGTCTGGATCAGCAGCAAAAGAAAACAGCGTCCGGAAAATGTCAGATCACGGGAAATGTCAATGGTTGAAAGTCCCGTCACGCAAACACCGCTGACGGCAGTAAAGGCGGCGTTGATCACCTCGATCTCCCCCGTCATGGCAACAGGGGTGCGGAGCAGCAGAGTACCTGCTGCAGAAAGAACTCCGAAGGTCAGAAAAACACTTCTGCCCGGATGTTCGATAATAACACTTAAATATTTCAGATCATCTTGTCTGCGGATCAAAGAAAAGCAGTATCCCGCTGCTCCAAGCAGAAAGGCGGGAAAAACAATGCTTTCATTCAAAGAAAGAGCAATCGCTCCTGCGGCACACCCCAGCAGCAGAAGAGTTTTCCACCATTGATATCCTCTGCTCCCCCTGCGGGTATTCCAGATCCCCCCGAAAGAGCGGAGCAGAAGCAGAATATCTGCCAGACAAACGATGGAAAAGAGCTTGTAATCAGAAACAAAGAGGGGAGAAAACATGGTCATAGCCGTCAGAGCAAGAGCAGTTCCTCTGAAGTGTTCCCAACGCAGCTGGTAAGCCGATGAAGAAAGTGGAACGATCCGGGCGCTGAAAAGATAGTACAAAGAACCGATGACCGTCACGCCGGTGAAAAGAGCCAGAAGAGGATCAGTGCACAACACCGGAAAGAGCAGAAAAATGGCGAGCCCCATCACAGCGGTAATGAGAACTCTTCCGGCGGCGGGAAATCTGAAAAGCAGTGCGGCTCCGCTCCCGGCAAGCAGGGGAAGGAGAGCAATGACTGCCGCCGCCCATGCTCCGGAAAGCTGGGGCGGCGTAAAACGGAAAAAAAGCAATGTCACAGGGAAGATACCTGAAAGCACCCCCTGAAGAAAACAGTGCTGTTTCTGCAGTTCAAAGTTCCGTGTTCTCATCTGTAAAAAGAATTTCCCGACGGAAACTTTGACAGGTCCGTCAATGTACATTATACATTGCGGACCCGGAAATATCAATTATTTTTTGAAAAGGAAATCAAGGAAAAGTCTGCAGCCCTCGTGAAGACTTGCGACCTCCAGTTTCTCTTCACGGGTGTGGCATCCGCCGCCCCGGCAGACGCCGAAGCAGATGGCGGGGATCCCCATGGACAAGGGGATATTGCAGTCGGTGGAGCCGGAGCGGTCGATCATTTCCAGATCCAGAGTCTCCTTCAAAGCGGCACGGGCACGATTTTTCAGAGCATCATAGCGCACCTCATCCACTTCTCCGGAGCAGGGGCGGTCTCCCAGTTTTTCCACATCCACTTCCACCCCCATTGCCTGAAATGCTTCGATGGTCTTTTCAAACATCTGCTGCATCTTTGCAAGGCAGTTTTTGTTGTCGGAGCGGTATTCATACATCATTTCCGCCTCCTGAGCGATGGTGTTGACCGATGTTCCGCCTGAGATGATCCCCACATTGTAGGTTGTCTTGCTGTTGCCTTCCTGAGGAACTTTCACAGAGTAGAGGGCGTTGATCATAGTGGCAAGAACATGGATGGCGTTGCGGTTGCCGAAATTGCCGAAAGAGTGTCCCCCTTCGGTGCGTACCGTCACCTTGTAACGGTGGGAGCCCACTGCCAGACAGACCATACGGTCCATGCACGCAGAGTCAAGGGAGATGAACTCCGTGACCCGTGAACCGTAATCCGCCATGATCTGCCGGGTGCCCTTGAGGTTGCCCAGACCTTCTTCGCAGGAGTTGGCGATGAAAAGATATCCTTCATCGCCGAAAGTGTAATTTTCTTTGAAGTATCTGGCACAGACCATGAGCACCGACAAGTTGGCGGTGTCATCGGTAACACCCGGGGAGTACATGAAGCCCTCTTTTTCAATGAAGGGCATGGGCTCCGTGTCGGGAAAAACGGTGTCGGTATGCGCCATGACCACAATGAGTTTGTTGTCGGATCTCACATTGACAGGAGCGATCACATTGAGCGCCTTGTCAACGGAGACATTCTCAAACCCATTGTCTGAGAACCATTTTCTGCAGTATTCAGCCCGGAGCTCCTCATGGTGGGAAGGTGCGGGGAGTTTGCACAGATCACGGACGATCTGAGCGGCTTCTTCCCATGCCTTTGCGGCATAGGCAGACATTTCAGGAGTAAGTGCCATATTTCAAGATTCTTTCATATTTTTCAAAGTTGGACAACGCCGATCCCGTTTTCGATTTGTATATCCACCCCCCAGGGCTTGGACATTTCAGCAAAACGTTCAATGATGTTGGAGTCAACATCTTTTTTGGGCCAGCCGTGCCGTGAACGGGGCAGAGCAAAGTGTTCTTCTATGGGAAGCAGCTGCAGTTTGGTGAGTTCCCCGTTCTGCACCTCCCAGTAGGGAATGACCGATTCAAACATGACTTTGCTGTAACTCAGCCCACGGGTCCCGTTGCCGGAACGGTTGTTGAAAAGCACATCCAATCTCTCGTTGCCGTTGAGTTTCTGTTTGGCAAACATGCCGTCAGGGGCACGTTGGATGGTTTCCAGCTGGTTGATGAAATCCCCCAGACAATAGAAGATGGGCTTGCCTTTATAGATTTCCATGGGGCGCAGCAGATGGGGACCGGTTCCGATGACGGCATCGGCACCCTCATCGATACATTTCCGGGAAAATTCTATGGAAACAGAGTCAACGTTTTCTTTGATCTTTCCGTCGATCTGGTGGTTGTGCATGGCAACGACCACATAATCTGCCATAAAACGAGCTTCGGCGATGGCATCGGTGATCCGTTTCATATCTGTTTCGTTGATGGTGGAAACGACCTCAGGTTTATCGGCGGCTTCAAACATCATCTGGGCAAAGGGCTGTTCCCCCTCTTTCAGCTGGGGCAGATAGCCTTCGGCACGGATGATGTCGGAACTTGCGTTGAGAGAAAGGGTGTCGGCAATGCGTTTCAGGTGTTCCAGTTCCTCTTTGGGGAGGTGGAACTTTTTGGTGACTCTGATACCGTTGACACCGGGACGCCCGGGAAGACTGGCAGTCTGTTCGCCTGCCATACATTCGGGGTTGAAGGTCATGGTGCAGCCGATAAGAGCATATCTGCCGTTGATGGTATCAAGGTAAACGGGGCGCGAAGCATCAGACAGAGTGCGTCCTGTACCGGTAAAAATAAAATCCTCTTTTTCAAGATATTCAATGGTTTTGAGGAGTCCGCCGTAAGAGTAGTCAAGGGCGTGATTGTTGGCGGTGCAGAGCACATTCATGCCGAATTTGCGCATATCTTTGATGACTCCCGGCGGGGAACAGAGCCAGCTGCCGCCGCTCTGGGCGCCGCCGCAGGATTCAAAGTTGTGGACGGTGGTTTCAAGGTTCCCGAAACGGAAATCCCCCTTGAGAATGAATTGCTGCACTTCGCTGAATCCGTCGTACTCCCCTTCAAAGGGAAGACGGCGGGTGACCATAGCGTCGCCGGTGGCAGTACACTTGAAAACCGGGTCTGTGATGTTGGACATTTTTATAAACTCCGTAACTTTTTAGATGAAATCGTTTGGATTCAAAGGCGGCAGAAGGCCGGGTAATCCCCCTCAGCCTCAGCGGTAACGCCTGAAACATCCAGATCAGGGAAGTTGGCGATGTTGAAAACACCGAACTCCTCTTTGGTCCAGCGGTGGGGCACAGGGCGCAGGACAGGCTCCACAAGTTTGACTGAAAAGTCTTCAAAAACAATGTTCTCGAAGATCCCGGGAGCGTTAGGTCCCAGACACTGCACCGGGCGTCTGCCTTGGGCTTTGAAGCGGTGGAAAGCCAGGTCCCGGACGGGGCGGATGGCGGGATCGTCGGTATCAGTCAGCCCCAGCCAGCAGGGGATCAGCAAGAGGGGCTGCAGACCGTCAAAGGTGATATCTTCAAAGGTACATTTCTCAATCATACAGCAACTGCCGGGACGGTAACTGGGACAGATGCCGATGCCGATACAGGTTTTGTGCATTTCGATATGGTGGAAACGGCAGTTGCGGATCTCTCCCTGTCCCACCCCCACACGGATACCGCATGTCACTGAGGCAAAATAACAGTTGCGGACTTCCACATCTTCACAAGGGGCATGTCTTCCCAGAGCCAGTTCGTTGCCCCGGGCGGTCACGCAGTCGTCCCCGGTTTCGATATGGCAGTTTTCGATCAAAACATGTCGGCAGCAGTCGATGTCGATGCCGTCGGTATTCATCACAAGGGGATCTCCCCAGATGGAAACGTTGTCAACGTGGATATTTTCACAGCCATGGAAGAAGCAGTTCCAGTACTGGGCATTTTCAAGGCGGATGTCCCTGATTTCGATGTTGCGGCAGTTACAGATGAAAATCATCTGCGCCATGCGCCATTCAGGAAACTCATAATGGGGGTGGCTGCTTTCCAAGCCCACGATATTGTTGACGTCAAAAACCGCTTTGTAATTGCCGTCGATGGTGCCTTTCCCTGAAAGGGTGATGTTTTCGCACTCGTAGGCAATGATAAAGTGGGCACCTGAAACATGCTCACTGGCAAAGACCCGATTGGGGGGCGGGTAGTCGTCGGGATTACATTTTGTTTTGTCGGCAAGAGCTCGCAGCACAGCTCCCTCTTCAAGGTGGAGTCCGCCGCCTGAGCGCAGGTAAACGGTGTTGGAGTTATAGATCCCTTTGGGAAAAGAAACCACTTCGTTTGTATCAAGTGCCGCCTGAATGGCATAGGTATCATCAGTACAGCCGTCGCCTTTGGCGCCGAAGTCTTTCACATTGACCATTTGCGTATTCCTTTGATAAAACGTAAAAAAAGTTATGTATGGTAATATACACTGTAAAAGGTGAAAAACAAGAAGGATTTCCCCGGGAAGAGAGAATTTTGCCGTATTTTTCAAAAAATGAGTTGCATAAAAGAGAAGACAACTGTATTTTATTGAAGTTACCTCGACATTACACAGGAGAAAAATTTTATGGAATACGGTAAAATGACCCGTCTGGATATGCACGTCCACTGCAACAGCACAGATATGAACGATCTGCAGTTCCTCGCCGAACAGTGCCGGCGCATGGGGACCATGATCTGCCTTTCAGGGGGTTCCCGTTACGGAGCCCACGATTAT
>JAFTIE010000054.1 GCA_017457065.1 Lentisphaeria bacterium | reverse complement strand
TCCAGAAGAAAGGGAAGTATGCCGTCGAAACCTGTTTCCTCTTCTTCTGCGTTGGAAATGGCGGTGACTCTTTTTTCGTAGATCGCCGGATATCCGTCGCTCCGGCGTGCCTTGAGCAGTGCCGCCGTGCCGTGGCAGACGGCGCCTACAGGTTTGCTCCGTTCAAAAAATGAGGAAACGATCCGGGCGTTCCGGTGGTCTGCGGCGAGATCCCAGACGGAACCGTGTCCGCCGGGGTAGAAGAGGGCGCTGAAATCGTCGGGATCCACATCGGCAAGTCTTTCTGTTCTGTCAAGGATGGTATCGTTTCCGGCGATGAAGCGTCTGCCGTCCGCTCCGAGAGCTCTGCGGCTGACGCTCCGGGGATCGATGGGGACCTCTCCCCCTGCAGGGGAGGCGGCGGTAACTTGAAATCCGCATTCAAGAAAACGGTGATAACTGCAGGCGAACTCCTCAAGATTCAGCCCTGTCTGTTCGGCGGAGTATCCCATGCGGTCATGGGAAGTGGTGATGATGAGTACTCTTTTCATTTTTTTCTTCTCCTCTTTGCTTGGGTTGCCGTCAGGCGGATCATTGCCGGGATCATCCGGAAGCCTTTTTTACCGGTGTCCGCACCGACGCTCTGCATAATTCATAAATAAAGCGCCGGGAGAAAAAATCAAGAGCTAATTGAGAAAAATATTGTTTGACCATTTGCAAATGTGCCGTTGACAGTATATATTTAAAGACACGATGGTATTAGTACTTTTGGGAGAATGATTGTAATGACGGCGAAAAAATGCGGCGCAAAAGCTCCGGAGCTCCTTTATGCGGTGTCTCTGGGGTGCCCGAAAAATCTGGTCGATACCGAAATGATCACCGGAGCCTTTATCAATGCCGGTGTCAGATTGACTTTTGAACCTGAGGCGGCATCCGTATATCTCATCAATACATGCGCCTTTCTCGCCAGCGCCCGGGCTGAGGCGCAGGAGGCTATTGAAGAGGGCGCCGCATGGAAATGTGAACATCCCGGGGGCAAGCTCATCGTTGCCGGATGTATCGTTAATCATCCCGACGCCCCCCGGTGGAAAGAAACATTCCCCGAAGTGGATCTCTGGGCTGGTCCCACCGAACTTGAGAAGATCCTTCCCATGCCCGTCTGCGGCAATGATGTGCCTCTGCGGCTCCAGCTGACTCTGCCCCATGTGGCGTACCTCAGGATCGCCGACGGATGCGACAACCGCTGTGCCTACTGTCTGATCCCCACACTGCGGGGAAATAAGCGCTCCCGTACCATAAACTCCTGTGTTGCCGAAGCGAAACAGCTCATTGAAGTGGGGGTGAAAGAGTTGATCCTTATCGCTCAGGATACCACCGCTTTCGGGGATAACGGCGAAAAACTTTCGGGGCTCGTCAATGCCCTTGAAGAGCTCCCGGGAGCGTTCCGTTACCGTATCCTCTATACCCATCCTGCCCACTATACCGATGAACTTATCGGAACTCTGGCGCAGAGTAAAAAGTTCATCCCTGCTCTGGATATCCCTCTGCAGCACATCAGCGATAATATGCTTGAAAGGATGAACCGTCACACAGACTCCAAATGGATCAGGGATCTGGTGAAAAAGCTCCGCAGCGCCATTCCGGGCATTACCTTGAGAACCACATTCATCACCGGTTTTCCCGGTGAGTCCGAAGAGGATTTTAAGGAGCTTCTGGAATTTGCCGCTGAGGCACGTTTTGAGCGTCTCGGCGTTTTTGCTTTCTCTCCCGAACCCGGGACTCCGGCTTTTGATATGACAGATCAGGTCCCCCGTGAAGTTGCTGACCGCCGTGCCAAAGAGATCATGCGCCGCCAGCATCTGCGTACTGCCGCTGCCAATGCCAAACTTGTGGGGACGGTCATGGAGATCATGGTGGATGATATTGAAGAATCTTACGCCGTGGGCAGAACCGACGGAGATGCCCCCGAAATCGATCAGTGTGTGTACATTGCTTTGCCCCGGAAGGTCCGTTTCGCTCCCGGAGACCGGATCAAAGTCAGGATCACAGGTGCGCTCAAAGGCGGTGATCTTGAAGCAGAGATACTCCGGTAATTTCATAAGAGGTTCAATAGAATATGAAAAACCTGCCCAATATATTGACCGTCAGCCGGATCTTCATGGTCTTTGTGTTCGTCGTCATGGCGACACTGGCTGAGCCGACCCTTTTCAACAACAGTCCGGAACAGATGTACTTTCTGCGCTGGATCGCCTACATACTGGCTATCCTGGCGGGGCTTACCGACCTTTTTGACGGATACCTTGCCCGCAAATTCAACATCGTCAGCGACTTCGGCGCTCTGATGGATCCCCTTGCCGACAAGATCCTTGTAACAGGGACCATGCTCATTGCTGTTGAATTCAAACTCATGCCCGCACTCATCGCCGTACTGGTCCTCTGCCGGGAGTTCATGGTTACAGGACTGCGTACTCTTGCCGCCAAAAAACAGGTGGTCATTTCCGCTGACCGCTGGGGTAAACTGAAAACGGCGCTCCAGATGGTCATGCTCGCCATTGCAGGCTTTGCCTGGGTCATGGACGGCGGTGTGGAGTATCTCCACAGTGCCAAATGGTTCGGGATCCGCATCTGGTACATCTGGCTTACCTATTTGTGGGGCATCGTGCTGGTGACGGTGCTTTCCGGCGTCGGATATTTTGTCAAGTACCGCTCTCTCTACCTTCCCGGTGACGATAAAGGAAAGGGCTGATCATGGCAAGAGTCCGGAGATTATATTGTGCAAAAAAGCTCATTACGCCTGAGCAGACCATCGCCAACGGCGCTTTGCTGACTGAAAACAGCTCCATTCTCGCTGTGGGCGGTATCAGCGGATTCCGGCGTGAGCAGAAGATCGAGATCTTTGACTTCCCCAATGCCTACATTACCCCGGGATTCATAGATACCCATATCCACGGTGCGGGGGGCTTTGACTGCTCCCGGGCGGCGGAGTCGACCAACCCTTTTTCCGCCATGTGCGCCATTCTCGGCAGCAAAGGTGTGACGGGATTTTTCCCCACTGTGGTGGCGGATGAGCGGGAACGGATGCTCCGCAATCTGGAGTTCCTCGCCTCTGAAATGCAGCGCCCCCAGCAGGGCGCCGAAGCCATCGGCATCAATATCGAAGGACCTTTCCTCAATCCTGACAAATGCGGGGCTCAGCCTGCAAAGTATCTTTCAGCCATTGATCTGGGATTTGCCCGTGAGCTCATCAGTGCCGGGAAAGGTCTGGTCAAACTCATGACCTTTGCTCCGGAATTGGAAAATGCGGACAAACTTATTGAATTCCTCTGCGAAAATCAGGTGATGCCCTCCATGGGGCACAGTTGCGCCGACGAATTTTCCGCTCTCAGAGCCGTAGACGCAGGCGCCCGTTACTGCACCCACCTTTTCAACGGCATGTCATCTCTTCACCAGCGGGATATCGGTCTTATCGGCATTGCCCTGACCGACCGCCGGGTGACGGTGGAGCTCATTATTGACGGGATCCATATTCACCCCCGGATCGTCGATCTGGTCTGCCGCTGCAAGAGAGTCAACCGTCTCATCGGCATCAGCGACGGAACCATGGGCTCCGGAATGCCGGATGGAACTTACTCCATCGGTCCTGCTGAGATCGTGGTCAAAGAGGGCACTTCTCAGACCGGGAAGGGGGTCCTTGCCGGGAGTTCCGCCATGCTGGATACCGGCTGGCACAGTTTGATGAGCTGCGGCCACCTGAGTGAAAACGATGCCGCTCAGAGCGTGACCGCCAACCCCGCACGGGTTTTCGGCTTTGAGGACCGGGGCGTTCTGCTTCCCTGCCGCCGGGCGGATCTTGCCGTCTTTGAGATGGAAACCAACCGGGTGCTTATGACTGTCCGCGACGGAGAGACCATCTACCGCGATGAGAGATGAAAAGAGAGTTTCTGATGAACAGCAAAGAGAAAAAAATGCCTGTACTGCCCTACCGTCTGCTGGATAGCGGCAATCTGAAAAAATTGGAACAGATCGGTCCCTTCCGTCTGGTGCGGCCTGCCCTCAACGCTTTCTGGAATCCCACGCTGGAAAAAAGTGAATGGGATGCTGCCGATGCCGTCTTTACCAGGGACAACTCCGGAGGCGGCAAGTGGGATTTTAAAAAACGGCTCCCCGAATCGTGGCTGGTGGAGTATGCCGGATTCACCCTCAAAATGAAACCCACCAATTTCGGACATCTGGGCTTCTTTGCCGAGCAGTACCGGAACTGGGAAAAATTCCGTACCGGTGGTTTCAAGAGCGGACTCAACCTTTTCGGCTACTCCGGTATCGGCTCCATGGCAATGGCAGCAGGGGGCGCAAAGGTGTGCCATCTGGATGCCGCCAGAGGCATGAACGAGTGGGGGCAGGAAAATATGCTCCTCAATCCTCAAGTTCCCAACTGCATCCGCTGGATCACCGATGATGTGAAAAAGTTTGTCAACCGTGAGGTGCGCCGGGGCAGCCGTTATGACCTGATCGCTCTTGATCCCCCCAGTTTCGGCAGGGGAAGTTCAGGACAGGTGTGGAAGATCGAAACCGATCTGCCCCGTCTGCTTGAGTGCTGCCGGGAACTGAGAGATCCGGAGCGTCCCTTCAATCTGGTGTTGAGCTGCCACTCCCCCGGGTTTTCTCTTGAAGTTTTTTCCCGGATGGTCCGGGATATTTTCGGAACTCAGTGCCGTATCGAAGGGGAGGAAATGACCATCCCCGAAAGTACCGGCAAAGTTCTTCCCGCCGGTATTTCATGCTGGTGTATTCTTGATTGAAACGGTTTTATTAATTTTAAAAGAAAGGAACAGTAACATGATCGGAACAGCCTTAACCCCCGGAGCAACCAAAGTCCTCTTTTGCGGTGCCGGTGAATTGGGACGTGAAGTCGTCATTGCCATGCAGCGCCTCGGCGTTGAAACCATTGCCGTTGACCGTTATCCCAACGCCCCCGGTATGCAGGTTGCCCATCGCAGCCATGTGATCAATATGCTTGACGGCGCCGAACTGCGCCGGGTCATCGAACTTGAAAAGCCTGATTATATCGTCCCTGAAGTGGAAGCCATCGCCACCCCCACCTTGAAAGAACTGGAAAAAGAGGGCTTCAAAGTCATCCCCACCGCCACCGCCGCATGGCTCACCATGAACCGTGAAGGGATCCGCCGTCTTGCCGCCGAAAAACTGGGGCTGCCCACCTCTCCCTACCGCTTTGCCGAAACCTACGAAGAGTATGTTGAAGCTGTCAGAGAGATCGGTATCCCCTGTGTCATCAAACCCATCATGAGCTCCTCCGGTCATGGTCAGAGCACCGTCAAAAGCGAAGCCGATATCGACGAAGCATGGCGTGTCTCTCAGGAAGGGGGCCGTGCCGGTGCCGGAAGGGTCATCGTCGAAGGTTTTGTGGACTTTGATTATGAGATCACCCAGCTGACCGTCCGCAGTGTCAGCGGCACCATCTATCTGGAACCCATCGGTCACCATCAGGTCAACGGCGACTATCAGGAGTCCTGGCAGCCCCAGGAAATGAGCCCCAAAGCCAAAGAGGAAGCACGACGCATCGCCGGTACCATCACCGCCGCTCTGGGCGGACAGGGGATCTTCGGTGTTGAGATCTTCATCAAGGGCGACAAGGCGATCTTCAGCGAGGTCAGCCCCCGTCCCCACGACACCGGTATGGTCACTATGATCTCCCAGAACCTTTCTGAATTCGATCTCCACGCCCGTGCCGTGCTGGGACTGCCCATTCCTGCTATCGACTTCTACGGTCCCGCCGCCTCCAAAGCCATCGTGGTGGACGGCAACTCCACTTCTGTTTCCTTCGATGTGACCGCAGCTCTCAGAGAACCTCTCACCGATGTCCGTCTTTTCGGAAAAGGTGAACTTTGCGGACACCGCCGTCTGGGAGTCTGCCTTGCCCGGGGCAAGGATGTGAAAGAGGCTCTTGACAAGGTCATGCGGATGCGCGAAAATGTGAAGGTGGAGTTATGACAGAAGAACGCATCATTGAGGGCGTGACCTTTAAAACCGCAGCTTTGCCCACCGCCAACAGCATCATACTGCTGATACAGGGGGCAAAGGCAAATCTGGGATGCGGCTACTTTTCCATGGCGGCAGCCGAAAAGATGAAGGACCGCTTTGCCATCGTCAGAGGCGTCAGTACCATTGAAGAGGTGCTTGCCGCTCCCGTGGCGGATATGAGTCCCGAAGCCGCCGCCTGCGGTGTCACTGTGGGCATGAAGGGGCAGGATGCCCTTTTGCTCATGGAAAAGTAAGGATCAAAGGATTTTAAGAGAATATGAAATATTTATCACTTTTTCTGGGCGTTGCCCTTTTGTTTTCGGCGGAGCTTTCTGCCGGGAGCAAAAAACTGGATAAAGGCGGGGTGTCGTTCCCCATGGAAAAAATTTCGGCTGAACGCTTTGCTGTCAAAGCTCCCGCCGGAAAGAACCTGATCAAAAACGGGGACTTTGCAAAGGATTTCGTCCGTAAGAAACTTGACGGATGGAGCAAAGGACGCTGGATGTTCGGCGAAGCCAACCGCAAGAAATTCTTTGCCAAAGTCGCCAAGATCACCGAAGCACGCATCTCTGTGGTTGACGGTAAAAGGGTTCTTGATCTGAACCGTCCCATTGAGCTGGAAAATCTCGTGGGCTCCAAACTTTCAGGATCTATCTACATTTCAGCCACCCAGAGAGTTGCTCTGCCTGACGCTCAGGGGGGACGTTACAAACTTACCTTTTCTTACCGCACTCAGAAATTCGGCAGCGGCAGTTCCTCTCAGGGGATATTGGTCTACTATCTTTCCGAGGTGGAAAAGAAGGGCAAAAATACCCGTTCCTATCAGGTCATTTACTATGGAGCGGTTCCCAACTGGACCAATTATACCGCTGAACTGACCGTTCCCGCAGGGACAAAGGCGCTGGATATTGCATTCCGCAGTGACGGCTGCGGCAGGACTCTTGTGAAGGATGTAAGCCTTACAAAAATCAACGCGCCAGCCTTGCCTGTCACTATCGAAGTCACCCCCATGAAGATGCTGGACAACGTTTTTGCTCTGGCTTCAGGGGACCCCGGCATACTGGGGATGCGCCTCAGAAACAATTTGCCCAAAGGCAAGTTCAAGGAGCGCTCCTTCTCTTTGAATCTGGAACTGCCCGCCCATGTGGAAGTGCTGGGAGCCAACAGCTTTTTCGGTCCCAAATACACTTTCAAAAGCATCAAACGCAAGGGCAAAGATTACAAGGTGTGGGAACTCCCCTTTACCGCAGTCATCCCTGCACTGCTCCGCAGCAGCAACAACTTTACCGGCTGGCATGTGCCAAGTGTCATGATCCGGAGCAATGCCAAAGCAGGGCAGAGCTGGGAGTGCGCTCTTTATGTCACTCAAAAAGGGAAGATGCTCAGTGCCAGAGAAAATTTCACCCTCCGCATGATCCCGGCTCTCCCTCAAGTGGCACAAGCCAAACGGTTCCTGCCGGGATTCAGTTCCGTTTCGGCTGACATCCAGTTCCGGAACTCTCCTGCTGCCCGTGAAGCCTTTGCCCGGTTCATCACTCAAAAGAGCGGTACCCGCTGGATCACCGCCAGTATCCCCGTGGAAGACAGTTCGCTTTACAGAAAGTACGGTGTCAAATATGTGACTGCCGAACCCTGGGCGATCGCCAACGGATACCGTATCGGCAGAATGCCCAAGGGCATGGAAAAGCCTGCTTACTCCATCTTCCGGGATCTTCAGGGGCGTCCTGTGACCAACCACGGGGTTTACGCCACCTGTCCTGCTGCCATCTACCTGAAAACTCCTTATTACAAGGAGATCGTGGTCCCCATGATCAAAAAGTCCGTCGCCGGACTTGACGGCTTTACCCCCAACTGGGAGCCCTACACCTTCCGCAACCGGGGATGTTTCTGCGATACCTGTAAAAAAGAGTTTGCAAAATATGCAAAGATCCCCGCCAGTCAGATCGACAAAATCTGGCCCGGAGAGCTCCAGATCGGCAAAAAATACCGTGATACCGCTATCCGTTTCCGGGGCTGGCAGCACGGCGAAATGATTTTGACGCTCCACAAAGAGATCATGGCTGCCGGAGGCAAAGAGGTGGGCATGTGTCCTGAAGTCGGGACCGATCAGGCGATCCTTTACGATCAGAATTTTCAGCAGCAGTGGGAGTTCGGACCCTATAACTACGCCGGACGCACCAAGTGGCTCAACGTCTGGGGACCCTACATCTGGTTCATCGGTGACCGTCCTTATGTCTACTCCAAAGGCGCCTACGTCCGTACATGGGAAACTTTGCAGCGTGTGGTCAGAGACTACACCAAAACTCTGCCTCAGAAACGTGCAAAACTCCTTGCCATGCCCCACGGCAATCAGGTCAATACCACCGCTCTGGGACAGCCCGAAGGTATGGCAATGGATCAGATCAGCGCTTTCCTTTCCGGGTTCCATGCTTCACAGCTCTACTTCTTCCCCCGGGGCTACGACCACCGTTTCTGGAGCGAACTGGGACGCAGTTCCCGCCTGATCGCTCTGACTGAAGATATGGTCATGACCGGGAAGAGGATCAAAGAGATCACAGTTGCCCCTGTGACTCCTTTCCCCTCTCCCGTCCTCAATGTGAGCCCCCGGATGATGCCTGACATCAAAAAGAGCC
Organism: Lentisphaeria bacterium; assembly: GCA_017457065.1. Classification (GTDB taxonomy): domain Bacteria; phylum Verrucomicrobiota; class Lentisphaeria; order Victivallales; family Victivallaceae; genus UBA1784. The sequence goes on along the minus strand of JAFTIE010000054.1, from coordinate 3,559 downwards.
CTGTCCTTCAGGCGGCGGCTTTTGCCAAAGGAGACAAGATCCTTGCCGCTGTGGGCAACTTCTGGGAAAAGGGTGATGTGATCTTCAAACTGCAGCTTTCAAAGGTCAATGCCAATGAGAGTTATTGCATCCGTGAGGTGGGACGTACCCGCCAGTATACCAAAGCTCAGGGAAAACTTTTCAGCGGCAGTGATTTGCAGAAAGGGATCCTGCTTCACGCCGGAGCTCTGCGCTGGGTCTTCTTTGAGATCGCCCCCTGCAAAAAGGTGCCCGCTTTGCTGCAGCTGACCGCCGCCGATATGGCAAAGGCGAAAACTGTTCTCGATAAGAGCAATAAAGCCGCCGCCGCCCGTGAAGCCGCTCTTGACAAGGCGCTTATGAGCGAAAACGATTTCGGAACATGGCAGAACTTCAAAAAAGGCGGATTTGAGTGCAAAGTCGTGGATCCCGGGGATAAAAATCAGCTTCAAATCATTGCCGGGAAGAACAGTGCTCTTGTTGACCCCAGAGGATTGGTGATCCACTCCCTGAAGATCAACGGCGCCGAACAGGTCCACAAAAATTTCGGTATGAGCTGTTTCTGGAACCCCGGGACCCACGGTATGCAGGCATTCCACGCCTTCAAAGTCACAGAACAGAAGGTGACGGCCCAGGGATTGCGCATCGTCGCTGAATGTACCACTTCAGGCAGAAGCTATCCGGCTCTGCCCCGTCTCAACATTGTCCGCGTTCTCAATTTCAACAAAGATCTGACAGCTGTTACTGTTGAGACCATTCTCAAAAACACCACTGAGATCTCTATGGAGGATGTGGGATTCCGCTGGTATTTCATGCCCACTGCGTGGGACAATAAGAATGGCGGATTCATGGAGATCGGCGGCAAAAAGATCCTCCGTCCCCACGGATACAGCTTCTTCAAAAAGGATATAGATCCTGCTTCTGAAGCAAAGATCCGCCGTATCTTCATTGTGAAAAATCCCTCCATCCCCATCAAGGGCAATGTGTTGACTTTCAAAGCGCCCAAGAGCCGGACCATGACCATCGACTGTCGATCTGCCAAAGATTTCGGCGGCGTTGCGGTGTGGGATACGGCTGATCTCTTTGCCGCCACCTGTGAGCCTTTCTACAAGCCCCTTTCCATCGCTCCCGGAGGAAAGGTCTCTTTCAAGGCGGAGATCCGTATCAAATAAAATCTGCTCCAACAGTTGTTTCTGCTGCACAAAAGTACTGTGAAAAAGTATTTTTGTGCAGTTTTTTTATGGCAGTAAACTTGACTTTGGGGTAATTGAGATTTATATTTTGACGATGTTTGTACACTCTCCAAGGGAATAGTTGTCATGAAAAAATACTTTATACTGGATCTCTGTTTGTGCTGCTGCGCCGCATGGCTTTTGTGCGGTTGTCAGACCCCTTTGAACGATAAACCACGCAACGCACCATGGACCTTGTCGGAGCTGGAAAACCGGGCGGCGGGCAGCGACCCTATAGAGCCCTTCAACCGGGCGATGTTTTCAGTACAGCATGTTTTCATGGAGTATCCGGTGGACTGGATCGGCAGAGTCTATACCTCCATCCTTCCCCGTCCTGTGATCGAGTGCATCAACAATCTCTGCCTCAATCTGGAGTTCCCGGCACGTTTCATCAGCGCTCTGCTCCGGGCGGAGTGGCGGGGTTCGGGAGATGAATTCCTGCGTTTTCTTGCCAACTCCACACTGGGGATCGCCGGACTCTTTGATGTCGGGTATCACTGGTTCGGTCTTCACTCCACGGATTCCGATTTCGGTCAGACCTTCCACACCTGGAAGATCGATCCGGGCTGTACTTTCATTCTGCCCTTCCTGCCCCGGATAAATCCCCGTGATACCGTGGGGTATATCTTTGATTACGCCCTTGATGCCAAGACCTATATCCCCTACTCCAGTGCCGTCATGCTCAATCAGGTGATCGTGGCTCAGGAGCTTTATCACAACGCTGTGAGCGGCTCAGATGACCCCTACAAAAATTACCGTGAAGCCATGGTCCTGCGGCGGGAACTGCAGAACCGGCTCTGGCAATACCGCCTGGGGGAAAGGAAGAAAGAACTTTTCATGCCGCCAGAGAAAATGGCTCCTGTGCCTGCTCTCAAAGCTCCCCGGGGACTCAAAGGAAAGTGGCATGATCTGAAGGAGTTCGGGGAGTTTTCCCCCGTGCTGTCCACCTTGCAGGTGGCGCTTTGGCGTCCTGAGGCGCGGAAGGATTGGTGGTATATGCCCCTTTCCATCTTCAATGGCGACTTTGCCAACCGTATGAAACGGGTGTGGGTAAAACTCCCCAACGGCGGGGAGGTCGCCTGCGGCTTCTGGAAAGGGGAGGAGATCGACTACTCCGACCCGGAAAAAGTCCAGCCGGAGCCCAAACTGGTGATACTGCTCCCCGGCGTGGGGGGGACCCATGACGGCAGTTCAACCATGGCACTGGCGGAGTTGTTCCACAAACAGAAGTGTTCCGTGCTGACACTTGATTGTGCTTTTTCAGGCTCTTTCATGGTCCAGAGCAACTCCCGGAAACTCCCCGGCAATGTGGCTTACGATGCAAAGATATTGAAGATGGTCCTCAAAGAAGCCCTTAAAAAAGTGGAGGAAAAAGAGCTGTGTCAGGAACTTCCTGCGCTGATCCTCGCAGGTTACAGTTTCGGGGGACTTTATACCATGAAAATCGCTGAAATGGAGCAGAAAGATCCTGAACTGTATATCGACCGCTATGTGGCGATCAATCCCCCGGTGTCGCTGGAATACGCCTCCAAAGTTGCCGACAGCCTTGCTCTGGCAGGGAGCAAGTGGAGCGAAAAAGAGTGTTTTGACAACCTGACCGAAATTGCCGGAAGAATGGTCACTGCCACTGAAATGAAAAAACTCCCCGCAGGTATGGCGGCAAAAATGCCCCTCTTCCGTCCGGAAGAAGAGACAGGCCGCTTTGTGGCAGGACTCTATTTCAGACTGCCCCTGCGCAGCATCCTTCACAATGCGGGGAGTGAAGGCATCAAAACACCGCTGAAAACACCTTACAGCTGGTGGAAACGCAACACTCTCTACCTTGAGATCGACAAGGTGGGATTCAGGGAATACGCCGGTAAATTTGTGGCACCTCAGTTTCCCGGGGAAACTCTGGCTCAACTCTACGCCAGAGGGGATGTGCGTACATTCAAAGACCTGAGGAAGATATCTTCTCTGCGGGTGCTCCACTCCTGGGACGATCCTCTGCTGGCGCCGGAGCACCGCCGCTATCTTGACCGGACTTTCGGCAAAAGGATGACGTGGTTTTCCCGGGGCGGACATCTGGGGAACATGCATTTGAGTGAAGTTCATGGAAAAATCATTGAAGCTGCACTGAAATAAGCCTTGTAAATTTTAAAAATCGTGCTATATTATCACTTAACACTGTCGAGGCAATTTCAAAACTCCTCAAAATTGTCAAAGCGCCCTCGCTTCGATCTGATAAAGGGAGCGTTTTCGGCTGTTACCTTACAGGTAGCAACCTCAAACTACCCTTTACAGCTCTTTGCGAATGGCATCTTTGTCAT
>JAFTIE010000053.1 GCA_017457065.1 Lentisphaeria bacterium | reverse complement strand
CGTCAAAGTCACCGTCGCCGGTCACGAACTGGAGTGGGCAGAGATCGACACTCAGGGGTGCGACCTTGCCTTCCGCGGTGCTGAAGAGGGAGGCGGTAACTACATCAAAGGTTCTGACCAATACCGTCCCAATGCCATTTCTCCCTTTTATCAGGCGCCCCCCAAAGTGTACAACGCCGGTAAAGCGGTCTGCGGGGCAGGGGGCTGTACCCGTGCCTGCCTTGCCAGTCTGGAAGCCCGCGGTGTCCTCACCCGCAAGATGAAAAAGCCCTTCCGCCGTTACAAGCCCTGGAAGGTGGATTGGAGCAACTACGAAGAAGAAATGAAAAATCTTCCCGGCGGCACCATCGGCATCAACACCAAACTGGATACCGATTGAGGCGGATCATGGCTGATTGTAAGGAAAAAAAGGCACGGCTGCGGCACTATTTCAACGGCAGCCCTATTGTGTGGGTCCCCTTCTGGGGGATCTCAAAGCTCCGGAAAAGAGGACGCAGCTTTGCCGGAGAGATCCCCGGAGACATGCTCTCCTATGATAAGTGGTACGCCCGTATGCTTTCGGCTGAGACCTTTGATCAGCTGGCGGAAATGGGCGTCAATCTGGTGATATTGCCCTTCTCTCTGGGGGGCACTGCTGAACATGAAGCACAGGAGCATGAGGACTTCCGTCAGGCGGCGGCGCTCTGTCACGAAAGAAAGATCACAGTGCTCCCCTATCTGCAGTACCAGAATATCCTTCAGGAGTCAACGCCTGAGGATTTCAAGGAGTTTGCCGTTACTGTTGAAGGGGGAAAAATGGGGTATTCCTATTACAGACGGACTCTCTGCCAGAGCTCAGAGCCCTTCCGGAACTACTTCAAAACTCTGATCCGTGACGCTCAGGAAAAGGGAGCCGACGGTATCTGGATCGACAACAGTTACTTAAAACCCTGTCTCTGTGATGAGTGCCGGAAAAAGTTTGTTTCCTGTTTGAAAGAAGAGCACGCCGATATGCTGGCTGAACTCCGGCTGATCCCGGAAAAGGTGGAGCTCCCCCCCTATCTGCCGACCCACAGTATCGACCCTGTGATGCAAGCCTATCACCAGTTCAACATGAAGCGGAATCTTGAGAACATGGAACTGTTCCGCAACGAGATGCTCAAATACAATCCTCAGGGGCTTTTTGCCTCAAATCCCGGGATCCACCGGGGGATCGTCAAAGCATTTGCGGGGATCGATATATTGCCCTTTGCGGCGCTCCATGACATTCTCTACATCGAGAACGGACAGGTCGCCGATGTGGTGGATGGTGTCCGTCAGGGGAACTACCGCGCCTTTGCCGACTGCGAAGCGGCGGGGACGGTGGCTGTTTCAGGCGCATGGCGCCACAGGAAGGCAGAGCCGGGAGAGTATTTCTTTTCTGAAATGCCCGAACCCCACGAGGTCGTTCCGGCGGTCTTTGAAGGGATACTCGGGGGCAATATGACCGGCGCCTACTGGCTTATCCGGGAAACTCCCGACAAGTTCTGTTCCTGCGGCGAAGATAAGGTCAAGGGCTACTTTGAACATCCCCCCATGAAGGAGCGGCTGAAAAAACTTTTTGCCACTGTCGCCAAGCTCCCGGGAGAAAGTTTCAACCCCGCCTCCACCGGCGTCCTCTTTGTGGAGCAGTCGTGGAAGTTCGACTACTTCTGCTTTGAGGAGTCCCGCTACTCTATCACCGAAGCCTTGAGCTCCGCCAATATCCCGTGGCGGACCGTCGTTGACATCAACGATCTGGAAGGCATAAAACTTCTGATCGGTCCCACTGCCCGCTCCATGAGCGATAGCTGTATCAACGCCATTGCCAAAGCCGCTGACGCCGGGATCAAGGTGATTCTGGTGGGGGCGGATTCCGGATACTTCAACGAAAAGATGCTCAGGAGGGACGATTCCCCACTTGCCATACTTGCAGGGAGCAGCCGTTACAGCAAGGAGCCTCTTGCCCGCAAAGGCAATATCTCTCTGCTCAGAGACGATGGCGTCCGGGGCAGCCGGTTCCAGCGGCTGAACGACACAGGAAATCCCATCTGCCGTGCCGGGTATCTTCTTTCAGGGGCGCTTGTGAAACTGGTCAATGAACTGAATCCTGCCTCTTTTACCGTTGAAGGGGATGTGGCAGTGACTTTGCGGCGGACTCAGAAGGGGTTTGAGTACATGTATCTGCTTGATTACATGCTCCCTGAAAGGGAAAGTGCCGTCAAGATCCGTTTCGACAGGATCAGGAAGGGGGTATTCTACCCACTGCAGGGAGAAGCCGCAGCTTTCACCGCAGATGAATTTGTGATCCCTGCCTTCCGTTCTTTCGGTTACATCGAATTTTCAGACAGAGAGGTTGAATGATGAAAAAACTGTTGCTGTTGTTTCTCTGCTTTGCCGTCGCTCTCGGCGGAGCGGAAGTGAAGAAAAAAGCTGCTCCCAAAAGCAGAAAGAAAAAAGCTGTGGTCCCCGCCGGGATCGTCATTGATTACAAGAGCAGTTACGACAATAAACTGCAGAAGGCGATGGTCCATTACAGCAAATCCAAAGAACCGCGTCCTCTGGTGGTGGCGCTCCACACCTGGAGCAGCACTTATTTGCAGACTGCCGGATATTTCACCCTTGCCAAAAAGTACGATGTCCACCTCATTGCCCCCAATTTCCGTGGACCAAACACCGTGGGTAATCCCCTTTCCATGGGTTCCGACGCCGCTGTCGCCGACATCGTTTCTGCCGTGGAATGGATGAAAAAACAAGTCAAAGTCGATAACGACCGCATCTATATCATCGGCGGTTCCGGGGGCGGTTTCATGTCATTGCTCATGGCGGGCAGACATCCTGAGATCTGGGCGGGCGTTTCCGCCTGGTGTCCTATCAGCGATTTGAAAAAGTGGTGCACATTCCACAAAGGCAAAGGCTACGGGGCACATATCATCCGCAATTTGAACGGTGATCCCCGCACCAATGAAGCGGCGGCAAAAGAGGCGGCAAAGCGTTCCCCTGTGACCTGGCTTGCCCGGGCGAAAAATGTGGCGGTGGATATCAGTACAGGGATCCATGACGGACACAAAGGGAGTGTCCCCATCAGCGAGACCTTCAACGCCTACAACTGCGTTGCCGCAAAAGCGGATCAGGTTCCTCAGGACACCATCACTTTCATGGTTGAAAAGGAACAGGCTCCTGCCGGGACTCCTGAATTCAAGGATCCCGGATACGGCAGACGCAAAATTCATTACCGCAAGGTTTCAAAGAATGTGCGCGTCACCATTTTTGAGGGCGGACACCACATCCTTTCCCCCTACGGATTTGCCTGGCTCATGCAGCAGCGGAAAGGAAAACCCGCCGTCTGGCAGAATGTCAAAGGCAGTGGAAAAGCTGAAAAACTGAACCGGTAAAGCTGTTTTTTGTACCGTTGCCGCCGCAAAACAGATCAAGTGTTTTGCGGCGGCTTTTTTACCGGCCTTTGCCGGGAACAGCGCCTCGTTAAAAAAATAATGTCTGTTTTTTGAAGTTGCTTTTTTTAGAAAAAATGTTTTGTCCCCTCTTGACATAGCAAATTGTTTCCTTTATCTTATAATCAAGGAGAACAATTATATGCCGCGATTTCTTGAAATTTATACACTGCTCCGGTCCCGTATCGCTTCGGGGGTATTGCTTCCGGGCAGCCGGTTGCCGGCAGAGCCTGCACTTGCCTCTGAACTGAAAGTGGCAAGAAAGACGCTGCGTAATGCCTTGACTCTTCTACAGAAAGAAGGATTGATCCGGCGGACGCCTCATAAAGGTACATTTGTCCGTGATTTTTCAGGAAGCACTGAAAAAAGAATTCTTTTTGTCAATGCGGATCAGATCAATGAGGGACCCTGGCCTTCGACACGCACGACATATTATACCTATCCCGGCGTGCTTCAGCGTTGCCGGGAGCTGAAGATCGAGTGCGATCACGTTAATATCCGCATGGTGAAAAATATTCTGCCTCTCGGGGAGAGTTATAAGGGAATTATTCTTGAAAGCCCCCGGGTCGGCAGTTTCCCTGAAGAACTGGCTCTTTTGCGGGAACAGAAACTTCCTATGCTCAATATTGCCGGATTTGAAAAGACCCCTTCGGCGTGTCAGTGTCCCTGTGTGTTTCCTGACAGAAAAAAAGCTTTGTTTGCAGGTGTTGAACATTTGCTTCGCCGGGGCCATCGCCGTATTGCCTTTTTGCTCACTCTGAATTGGCAAAAGGTTCAGGAGCGGCTTCGCATAGACGAAAAAGAGTTTGTGGAACAACTTGAAAAATTGGGGCTGAAAAAGGAACAAATCTCTATCGGTTTCTGCGACAACAATAATCCCGACGATATGATCGAACAGACGATAAAACTTTTTTCAGGCAAGGAGCCCCGTCCCACGGCGATTTTCTGCGATACGGATGGTATTGCAGCTTTTGCTTATGAGGGGCTGCGGCGGTTGGAACTTGCTATCCCTGAAGATGTGGCCGTGCTGGGATTTGTCGGCTGTCTTGCCAATTGTCTGCTGAAACCGGGGCTTTCTACGGTGGATTTCGATTATAAAAGAGCGGCGGCGTTTGCCGTTGATCTGTTGCTGAGTCCTGATTATGCCGGATTACCTCCGGTGATCTATTCCCCTTTTGATGTGGTTGTGCGTGAAAGTACTTCTGTTATAAGACATGAAATTGAATGGAGGTGAAAATAAATTATTTCAAATGCTTCTTTTCTGTTGCCGGAAAAGAATTTGCAATACATAAATTTTTTTAACAAAAATAATTTCAGGAAATCAATTATGAAACGTTGCTTTACGCTGATCGAATTGCTGGTGAGTGCTGCTTGTAAAGTTAGGGTTTTGCCGTTTTATCTCTTCAAAAAAACAATCAGAAAAATGCCTTATAATGCTTGCACAGCAAGCGCTTCATGCACCAACGGTGCGCTTCATATTTGCCGCAGGCAAATGCTTCATACGGCGAAGCCGTGCTTCACTCAATCAGCGTTCACGCTGATTGAACTTCTGGTTGTGATCGCTATTATTGCGATCCTCGCCGCTATGCTGCTGCCCGCCTTGCAGCAGGCGCGGGACAGAGCTGCCGCAACCAAATGCACCAATAATATGAAAACCCTTGCCAACGCCTTTTCATTCTATCTTCAGGACAACGGCGACCACTGGCCCGGATACTGGAGCGGCAGCGGCGGCAGCAAGACCTGCCGTTACAATCCTTTGATTGCCAGGAAACGTTTCCCCGGTTCCGTTGGTGACTGCGGCAACATTGCTCCTTATATCGGATGTGACCATGGCGGATATATTTTCAGTTACTGCAAAGAGGAAAATAAAGATCCCATCATCTGCAAATATGTCTGTCCCAAACTTTCCCATTCCGCCATCGGGGATTCTGGAAACCGTATCGGTATCGGCATGACCCGCAATCAGGCTCAGGATCTTTACAACTGCCGTGTCAAATCCTCAAGACTCCGTCGACCTTCAAGCTGGTGTCCCTGGATCGAAACTGAAAATGATACTCCTGCAACACAGGCATGGTATCGGGCAAAGGAGGAAAACTTCCCCGGTGTCCGTGTGGTCAACGGTGCCGCCTACCGTCATAATGGCGCTGCCAATATGTTTTTCGGGGATTTTCATGTTGAAACACGAAAAAAAATGCAGATCCCCGGCGTCTGGTCAATGGTTGCTGTCGCCGCATACGGCAATGCATTTTGGAATCCCTGGCCCATGAGCGACCCCAATTATTCAAAACACTATTAAGGAATTGCAAATCTATGAGGAGAAGCCTATTTACGCTGATTGAACTTCTGGTGAGTGCTGCTTGTAAAGTTAGGGTTTTGCCGTTTTATTACCTCAAAATAATTTATAAAAACGACACATCCTTACGCCCGCAAGGGCGCACTTCACGCATTTTTGACAGCGGTCAAAAATGCTCTTCACACCTTCACATCTTCACTCAATCAGCGTTCACGCTGATTGAACTTCTGGTTGTGATTGCTATTATTGCGATTCTCGCCGCTATGCTGCTGCCCGCCTTGCAGCAGGCCCGTGACCGTGCCTCTGCTGTCAAATGTCAGGCCAATATGAAAACTCTCGGCAGTGCCTTTGACTTTTATCATCAGGATAACAAAGGCTTCTACCCCGGCTGGTGGAGCGGTGACGGCGGCAGCGGAACATCACGCAACTGCTGGCTCTATACACAAATGAGAGCTCCCGGTATGACCGGTGATTGCGGCAACCTTGCTCAGTATGTGGGCAACGGGACATCTGAAGTCGGATTGTTTTTTTCTTTCTACCGCAACTCGAGTACTGGAGTGGAGTATATGAGTCCTCTTGCCTGCCCGAAGCTTCCTGCAAAGCCTGTTCCCGGTTCTGACCGTCGGATCGGTATTGCTTACACCCGCAATGTGAACAGTGCCGGAAGTTCCGCTTTGGATCTTATCAACCGCAAGGTCAATGTCTCCATGATCCGCCGTCCTTCCCGCTACTGCCCTGTGGCAGAGGCTGAATACGCAACAGGGGGGACCGCACTCTGGTGGGATGAACAGAATCTGCCCGGTGAAACGAGGGACAGTGCTTTCTCATTCCGCCATGGTAACGGCGGCAATGGGGGAACCACCTTGCTCTTTTCTGACGCTCACGTGGAACTGCGTCAGAAAAACCGTATGCCCACCACCTGGAATATCGGCAGCAAGGCCCGGCATTGCAGCTTTTTCAATTATATGCCTATTCCCGGAAAAGAAGCCGACTTCGATGCATGGAATTAAATGATGATGGAGAGTGTGATGAAAAGTAAGATCTTTGTTTGTAAACTTTTTTTCAGTTGTTTGGTACTCTTTGCTTTCACCTGTCAGCTTTGCGGAACGGAATATTTTGTAAGTCCTTCCGGGAAAGACTCATTTCCGGGAAGCTGGGAAAAGCCTTTTGCAACTTTCAAAAAAGGGCTTTCGGTTTTGAAGCCGGGAGATATCCTGACTCTGACCCCGGGAGACTATGCCGGGGCAGGGGATCTGAACCTTGCCGGGACAAAGGAAAAGCCCATTCTGATCCGCGCGGCCATTCCGGGAACGACCGTCATCCGGGGAGACCGGGAGGTCAAAAGCTTCAAACTTTGTGCCGGGGAACGTTTTATTTACGAACTGCCCTGGGATGAACAGACCGGCGGTGTCAAAGAGCGTGATACCTTGAGCTGGTATGATCCCGTGAAGGCCTTTGAATTGCTGCGTTACAACCGGGCTGTCTGGTTTCATGATGTCAAAAAGAAAAAACTTTACGTCGTCACCAGCGACGGCAAAGCTCCCGATACTCATGTGATGACCGTCTGTACCGGAGACCCCCGGGAGGGACACGGTTTGCAGCTGTTGGGGAAAAGTGCCTATCTGCATTTTGACGGATTGACCTTTACCGGCTTTGATTCATACGTTATCAAATGGGATAACCGTTACTATTCGGTGAAATCTCTCTATTTCAGAAAAAGTTCCAATATGAAGGTCACCAATTGCCGTTTCTTTCTCAACGGATGCGGGCTGACCGGGAATACTGTGAAAAATATTCTGGTGGAAAACTGTGTTTCATACGCCAATTATTCACTTGCTGACGGTTCGGCTGCCAATATTTATTTTGTAAGTGGAACAAATGAGAACTGCATTGTCAGAAAGTGCACCACCTTCAAGTCCAGACTGAGCGGGATCCGCTTTTATGCAGCGGCTTCTCCCGGTTGTGTGATCGAAAAGTGTGTCTCCTGGGGACACGGCGTCAGTGATCTTCAGGTCAAACCTCCGGATAAAAGGGCGGTCATCCGTGAATGTGTCGCACTCAAAGATGCAACCACCCACACTGTCAGAAACAATATTATTGCAGGCAATGTTTTCCGCCCGAAACCTCAGGACGATCCCACAAGTCTCTACTGGACTCAGAAGGGCATCAGGGAAAAGATGCAATATAACCTTGCCGACTGGGAAAATTTTGACGGACGCCCTATGTCTGACAGCACTTTCAAGGGGGGACTTCCTTATGATAAAACGGTTTATTTTCTTGCTCCTGATGGAAAGGATACCAATTCCGGAACCACCATCCGGGCTCCCCGGAAGAGTTTGAAAAACATTCCTGACGGTTCCACCGTTTACCTTATGCCCGGAAAATACGGCAAACTTCTTGTTACTCAAAAAAATCTGACTCTCGCCGGAAGAGGCCGTTATACCCGAACTCTTGTTGCGGGGGTGGACATTACAACCAGCAATGTGACAGTGCGCAAAGTCAATTTTTCCGCTCCTGTCGCTGTCAAGGGAAACAACGTGACATTTGAAAACTGTTCTTTTGCAGAAAATTTGAATTTCAGAGAGTCAAAAGATTTCCGCGTGATCCATTGTGCTTTTGTTAAAGGAACTGTGGAAGCAATTCAAAGTTCAGGAGCTGTTTTTTCCAATATCCTTGCCAAAGCGGTAAAAAAATCAGCTTCGGTTTACAGCGATAACAATGCTTACCCTGACCGTGTTCCTGCCGGAGAAAAGCGTTCCTTTGTCTGCAAGGCCCTTTTTAATGCCCCCGAGAAGGGGAACTTCACATTGAAAAATGCGCAATCCTTTGCCGGACGTGCCCTTGACGCTTTCCCCGTCGGTCCCTGGAACCGTGTGCCCGGTCTGCCTGACGGAAAAATCCTTTATCCTGTTGTTTACCGTACCACACCTGACAGTGCGGAAATTCAGTGGCATCTGCCCGCAGGCAAAGAAGAGTGCCATATCAGCTGGAAAGAGAAAAAAGGCGGCCGCTGGATGAAAAAAACGATCCGGGGAGAGAGCTTCCGCAATGTGACACTCACGGATCTTAAACCCGGCACCGGGTATATATGCCGCATCTCAGGTTCCCACAGCGAACAGGCGCGTTTTCTCAACATTGAACCGACTCAGGCCGGAGAGGTGGCGGCGGAACTTGCCTTTACCACTCCCGTCAAGGCTCAGGCTCCCAGAGAATACTTTGTCGCTGTCAACGGTTCCGACAGAAATCCCGGCACTTTGGAAAAGCCTTTCAGAACGATCACCTATGCCCTTGACCACATTTCTCCCGGTGATACTGTCACCGTACGGGGAGGACGTTACTTTGAAAAACTGATGTTCAAGGTTTCTGATATGACCTTGAGGGGAATGCCCGGAGAGAAGGTCTTGCTTGACGGTGAACGGAAACTGATGAATATGATCAGTTTTTATCACAAACGCAACATCACCATCGACAACTTCAGAATGAGGGGCGTGATCAGTGCAAACGACTCCTACATCCGCTGCATCAGTTCTTCAGATATCAAACTGAAACGTCTTTTCATCGACGGCAGATGGGCTGACGGCTATTCGCCGACGGCACTTTTTGCGGTTTTCTGCAACAACATTCTTTTTGAAAACAGTGTTTCTATGAATGCCTTTCGGGGGTTTCATCTGATTGCCTGCGACGGGATCAGAGTGAGAAACTGTGTCCTGGCTCTCAATTCACTCAATCAGATCCATTTCAGCAGTTTTTCAGAAAAAGCCAAAGCGGTCATTGAAAACAATATCGTCTGTGACACTATCGCCGGAAAGCCCCACAACTCTATTTTCTTTGCAGAACCTGTGCACCCCGGGTTGAAGATTGAAAACAACTGTTTCTACATTCGTACTGATGCTGAGAAACGTAACTTTGTTGGAACCTGGTACGGTAAATGGTCTGGGATCCACCCCATAGCCCATTACAGGAAAACACATCCTGTAGCAAAAGAGACCAACATTTTCAAAGATCCTGTCATGGCAGGACTCAAGCTGCACAAAGCTCCTTTCCCGAAAAATGTCACCAAAATTGAATACCGGGCAACGGCAGACGGCAAAAGCTGGCAGGAACTTGATTTCAAAGATTTCTTCCCCGCAGATGCTGAAGTGCGTAAAAGAAATATGGGGCTCAGAGAGAAGGAAATTCGCTGACGTTCTTTTTGCGGGAAAAGTCACTTTGATGACTGAAATTAATACATATTCAACATCAATGAGAAGTTATTTATTTTCAACTACCGCTATACGGGCGAGATCGAATACAAGAGGAATTGTTCTACGACTTCCCCGGTTAGAATGAAGCTATTTATTTTATCTTTTGAGACAAAAAATTCAGACACCAACAGTAAAATTATGATGTCCGAACTTCACCTGCCTATGTCGGGAACAGAGCCATTCAAAAAAGGCTTTCGATGCCATGGAGCTTTGACGATCGGTAAGATTTTTGAAATTACCTCTGAAGATCGTATGCCGGGTTGATCACTGAAAGCAGTTCTTCGCTTTGGAGCACTTCAAGATGGGCTTCCCGTAATGCTTTGGAAATATTTAAGGCGATCTGCTCCGGGAGTGGGAACAGATCGCCTGAGGAGGTCAGAAATTTACAGTGTGCTGAACACCTGTAAAGAGTTCCGTTACCACGGCGGAACGCACTTTTTCCTTGTTGAGCGGCAAGGAAAATTCAAATGTTCCGCGGTTTCCTGAACCGTGAACGATGGTGGAATATGAGGGATTCTTTTTGCCGCCATTATCAAAGACATCCACTCTGAAGGTGTGATCGCTGAATCGGGCTCCTTTGGCTTCAAGAGCTATTTCCATGACCACTTTTCTGCCGGAGCGTTTCACATTGCAGAGCACCTTTTCCACCTTGTAAGGCAGAAGTGTGAAAAGTGCCTGGGTGTGCTGCCGGAATCCATATCGGAACTCATTGCCATATCCGAGGTACTTTTTGTTCACGGTGTCGTAGATGTGATATTTTTTGTTCAGCCTGATCCGTGCCGTCTGCATCTCTTTGGGCAGAGGGACGGCGCCTCTGGGGTTCCGCATGATTGCCAGCAGCATCCCGTCGGCGATAGTGCGGCAGGCGACCTGTGCGTTGGTTATCCCGGAAATTTGCACATCTGAAAAAATCTTTTGCTCTGCAAGAAGATCCGCCCAGAAACTGTGGAGCAGTTTTGCCTCTCTGACAGTTCCCGGTGAATAGCGCATGGCATCCCAGTCTCCGAAGGAAGAGGCAAGGGAACAGCCCATATAAATGGCTTTCCCTTTGCCGTAACGGTTGACAAAGAAGGCAGGTTTTCCGTTGATGGTGCCGTATGCTTTGGCACTTCCGGGAGAAGCTTCAAAGTCGGCGCAGTCGATCTTGAAACGCCCTTGCTTCCAGAGCAGGGGAAATGGACACTCCCGGGCTTTGCCCATCTTTTTCATGCCGAAAAGAGCGTAGAGTTTGCTGGTGTTTTTTCTGACGGCGCCGTGCTGATCGTAGTACCCCGGCATCAGATCTGCCACAAGGGTGCCGCCCTTACGGACAAACTCTGCCGCAGCTGCGATCTCTTTATCTGACATGGCAGCAGAAAGAGGCAATACCAGAACTCTGTATCCGGCGGGAACGCCCTCTTTTTCCATCTGTCCGTAAGCCACATAATCGTAGGGCAGAAATGAATCCTGCTGCAGCAGCCTGAATCCGTCTGTACCCAGCTGCCGCATCTTGTCGAGTCCGATAAACCAGTCAGCTTTGATGGACGCCGGAGTATAATGGAACGCCACGGGAGAGGATTTGAAGGTGCTGCGCATCACTGCTTCTGCTGTGCCGTTGGTCCACGGTGAATATGCCCGGATCAGCCTTTCCCCTCCGGGAGAGATGTTGTAGGCTGGATCAATGGTAAAGTTGCCGTAAAAGGAAACGCCGGAACTGCCGTCCATCAGAGCTTTGAGACACATATAGCTTGAAATTTCCCACTTCTTATCGTATCCGTCCCAGGGAGAGTTGGTGAAACGCCCTTTGGCGAAGCAACGCTGCTGGACGGTCTGTTCACCGGGATAGGAATTCAAAGACTCAAGACTGGGAGTCATCAGATAATGGTCCCAGGCGTTCCACGGATTAGTGTTCTGTGTCCCTGAAAGGGAGTAGATCAAACGGGGATCGGCAGCTTTCAAATTTTTGACCAGTTTGGCAAGGGCATTGGCAAGATTGCGGTCATTGAAGGTGCGGTGATCCAGCCATGAGGCAAAAGAGTTCATCTTGCGGGCCTCTTCTGCAGTTGAAGCAATCACATCGTCCCACTTGGTGAAGGCGGTTTCCCAGCTTTTGTTCAAAGCAGCAAGAGTACCGTACTCTTTTTTGAGAAAGTTGCGGAATTCTTTCTGGCAGTGGATGGAAAAACATCCGTCCCAGTTGACGATGGAGTTGGATTCATCCGCCCCCATCACATCAATGGCTCCCAGTTTGTAGGTGGGACCAAACTTTCTCTGAGCAGGGGAATTCAAGTATTTCTTGTATTCAGGCGAACTCAAGCAGGGGCGGCGTATCAGAGAAAACTTGGCTTTTTCTTCCTTCTTATAAGGGAACTTTCCCCCGGTCCACATGGAGGAATAGACGCCGCCGTGAAGGATGTCATTTTCACGGAACGCCCGCTCTGCACTGGGGAAATCCCCGTAGCTTTTGGCACCGCCGGCTTTGTTGATACCCATTTTTTTGAGCTGGGAAAGATAGAGTCCGTAGTTCCAGACATGAGCGTTCCGGCTTAATGAAGGCCATCCCTGCATCACAGTATAGGTTCCGGAAGGGATATTGCCGTAGATCAGGATCTTGCGGAGAGCACGGTCAAGCTCTTTTTTTCCATCCATGCGGCGGAAAATGATCTTTGCTGCTTTGGTGCGGCATTTGTCAAGTGACAGCGCCACCTTGTCCCCGGAAAGCTTTTCGCAGAGATTGCCGTTGTTGTCCCACAGTTCAACAACGGTCTTTCCCTTGCCGGAAGCGGTGACGGAGCAGGGGACCTTTTCTGTTTCCTTGTAGACTTTGTTTGTGTCGCATATCACTTTGGTGAATCTTCCTGCACTGCGGAATCCAACGGGGGCACTGCCCCACCAGAGGACGGCGCCGTCACCATTGAATACCCGGACATCCACAAAGTTCACCCCATCCATGGCAGGAGCGGGCAGCAGGGCAGTAAAACGGTTCTTCCCGGCTTTCATCGGGAATTGCTGATTGAAGACACTCCAGGTATCGGAAAATTTGTTGCGCAAAACCCATGCAACTGTGATATTGGCGGCTTTTTTTGCTTCCAGCTCCAAAGCGGCGTGGATATTGCCGTTTTTCACCGTTGCGGCGGCTTTGCCCAGGGGCATGGCGTCGGATTTTCCGGAGGCAGCATAGATCAATTTGCCCATGAGGGAGATTTGATATTCGTAATATTTCCACGTTTCTGACGGAGGGGCGATATTGTTCAGGGGCAGAAAGAACCCATCGGGGGTGTTGTCAGAGGGAGCTTCCACCTGCCAGGTGCAGAGGAACACTTTGCCTTTACCGTAGGAAAATTCACTCAGCAGCGGATCATTCCCTGCCATGATGTGATTTTTGACATTGGCAGTTTTGTAGGGCATGATGGGCGTCGGCGGCAGATGATCCACGGGGATCCCGGAAATAAGGGGGGAGGCACAGGCGGCTTTCCATTTGAATTTTTTTGGCGGTTTGTGATTGAGCATCAGCACCTTGCGCTTGGGAGGAATGTAGGTGGACACCATATTTTTCTTCAACACTTCAGGATAGTTCAGGGGAGCGATCAGAATCAATCCTGTGCCTTTTTCCACCTTTGCCATAATGGCGTTTTTAAGTGATTCGCTGAATAAATGCCACACATTGGCAGAAAAGATCATGCAGTCGAATTCTTTGCGTAAAACCTGAGTAAGCTCATTGATACAGCGTTTTTCAGTCAGTGAACTGAAATGGTTGCTCAATGACCAGATGCCGTTGATGTAATTGGTGGTCAGTTCCATATCGAAACGGCGGGCAATTTCCACCATATCACGGATGCCGCCCTTTTTTTCATTGACAGCAAGGACTTTGGGCGTTCCCCCGGCATATTTCCGGGCGAAGTCAAAGGCGGGCAAACCGACTTTTGAGCTGTTGAAATTCAAATCCAATTTACTCTGGCGTGCCTGCAGATCAGGCTTGATGACACCCTCTTTGGCCAGCATATAAACGCCGCTGGATCTTCTGAAAACAGATTGTTTTTCCACAAAAAAGAGTCTGGTATTTCCTGAAAGCAAATCGGCTTTGAAAACGGCAGTCCCTTTTTTGAAGGGATTGGCAAAACTGAGTGAAAGGAGTTCTTTCCCTTTCACGGAAACACTTTTCAACTTACGGAATTTGACTTTGCCGTCGGTGGAAGCAATGCCCCCTGAGATTTCAAGTGTGTAATTGCCGGGCGTCAGGATCCTGCTGCGAAAAACGATTTTGGCTGGAGCGGTTTTATACTCTTTTTCAAGTTCAAAGGAGCCTGCGGCGTAACGGTTGACTTTGTCAGGGAATCCCACGTGGGAATAGGGGGCAAGGAAGGTGGTAAAGTTGAGGCTGCTCCCGGCTTTGATGGGGTAGACCCCCAGTTTGCACTCCGCTGTGCCGTGGCGGGGACTTGAGCCCCAGAAGTAGACTTCACGGAAGAGTTCATAGGGGAAAACGAAAGCTGAGCCGCACTCCTTGCTGCCGCCGCCGAACCAGGCACCGGAAAGTTCCCGGTGGTAAAACTCCTTTATGGCAGGATCGACTTTTTCAACACCGTAGATCCCGGGGATGAGACGGACGCCCCCTGCGGGAAAAAGAAATCCGTTGAAGAGCCAGTAGCCGCTTTCCAGATCGACCACATTTTCCTGCAGATTGGTAATGGTGTAATCGGTCCGCAGCACGGCGGAATTTTTTTCAAGGGTATAAAGTTTTTCCACTATGACGTTGACAAAGATCCCCCCCTTGCCCTTTCCTGAGACGACGATTTGTTTCCGTTCCGGAGTATCTGATACCACTTTGCAGTCGTATTTGACATCAAGATAGAAATCCCGTTGGGCGCTGCCGCTGTGGAACCGGTCGAGAAAAGCGCCCCCTGTTTCCCATTCGCCGGGGACACAGTTGTGTTTGCTCACTTTGTCGTAAGCAAGTACGACACCCCCGTTTCGTTTGGGATCAATGGCAAAGAGGCCGTGTCTGTTTTCAAGAACGATGATTTCCCCCTCTTTGCGCAGCTGGAATTTCCCGGCGGCTTTTTTGATGAGATGTTCATGGGGATTGGGGGGGAGCTTGACCGCTTTTACGGGCACAACTGTTCCTTCAAAGACCACTTCGCTCAAAGCCTGATAGCTTCCGGAGCCTTCAAGGGTGAATTCCACATCTGTGACCGGCGTTTCGTAAGGGATCTCCATACGGATCACCTCCTGTTTGGATTTCTTATCAGGTGTGGCGTAAGGATGTTTGATGCTTTTTTTGCCCAGAGGCAGGGGAGAACCGTTCAATGCTCCTTGAGCGGTGATACTGTACCAGCCGTAACTCCGGGGACCCCGGAAAATGTGAAAATCAACATGTTTGATCTTAACAGGAGAGGCAAATTTGAAGTTGAGTTTTATCAGCTTTTTGGGGGCTTTGGGACGGTGCCAGACGACCAGATTTCCGACTCCTGTTTTGCCGTCGGTGAGTTTGGTGAATCCCGGATCAGAGGAGCCGTCATTGAGATATGCCGCTTCAAAACGGTAGGCGGCAACTTTCAGTGGCGCTCCTTCAAGACAGCAGAGCGCAGCCCCGAAAAGGAAAAAGGTAAAGATTTTTTTACACATAAAACGACTCCTTGAGATCAGTTGAAAATACATGAAGCAGAAAACGGATCAAAGGGCGTATTCCAGTAGCGTGTTCCGAGAGTCTGCATGTGTGCAAGTTTTTTCCAGGAAACATGGGCATCATACAAAACAAAGTTGCTGCCGCCGCTGTGCCGCATGGTGAAACGGGGCTCCGTGGAACTTTGAACATTCAACCGGTAATTGTCATTGTGATCGGCATCAAAAATATAGATCGTATTTCCGGGGCGTTTTACATGGGAGATCTTGGCATTCTGAAAAATTCCGCTTGTTGGAGAATATTGCGCCATTTGTGCGGTAGGCAGATAGGTGTTGTACTTTGGTCCCCGGGCCTCTTCCGCAGGACAATAGAGAATATATTGCTGACCGGAGGAAAGTTGATAGAAATTTTTTGGGGGATGCCCCAGATAACCGCTGATCCGGCAGAACCAGGCAGGCAATCCCGCACTTGCATACCCTCTGAAGTTTCCGCCCTCAGTATATCCGAAAGGGAGGTATTCCTTGTTGTCAGTAATGTATTGTTGTCCGGCGAGACCTATACTTTTCAGCTGGTTGGTACATTGGGTGCTCTTGGCGCGTGCCCGTGCCTGCTGCAAAGCAGGCAGCAGCATGGCGGCAAGAATGGCGATAATGGCAATAACAACCAATAGCTCGATCAGCGTGAACGCTGATCGAATGAAGCACGGCTCCGCCGTATGAAGCATTTTCCTGCGGAAAATATGAAGCGCCCCGTTGGGGCATGAAGCGCTTTCTTCGCAAGCATAATAAGGCATT
>JAFTIE010000052.1 GCA_017457065.1 Lentisphaeria bacterium | reverse complement strand
TGCTCCCGGACCCAACGGCACATCTTACACCGAACGTGCCAAACTGGAACTGAAAGAGGGAACAGGCAAATGGATCCCTGCCTTTAACTACAGACATCTGTGGCCCGACTATGCGTTCCGCTATGCCAAAAAGAGTTACGACAAAAAAGGCAAGCTCGTTTCCATGGGGAAAAGCAGCGGTATGCCCCTTGATTTTGCCATCAAGACCCGCGACGGATATATGAAAAAGGCTTTGGAAACCAATCTGTGGCTGAAACAACAGCGCATGGGCAGAAGTGTCGGATATGCCTTCGGACACGCTTTCACCAGATGGTGGGCGATGTACGGAAAAAAACATCCTGAATACTTTGCTCTGGTCAACGGCAAACGGCAGCCCCGTTATGCTTCACAGCCTGACCGGGTCAAGCTGTGTGTTTCCAACCCCGCAGTGTGGAAACAGATCGTCGCCAACTGGGCAAAACAGAAAACAAGAAGCAAGTTCATCAACGTCTGCGAAAATGACTCCGGCAACTACTGCGAATGCAAAAACTGCCGGGCGCTGGATATGCCTCCCCGTCCGGGACAGAAGTGGAACGACGACCTCTCCGACCGCTACATCTACTTTGCCAACAATGTTCTGAAAGAAGCAAGAAAGATCGACCCCGAAGTTGCCGTCTGCCATTACGCTTACAGCGTGTACCGTTTCCCGCCCCGGCGTGAAAAGGTGGATCCCGCCATCTACATCGGGTTCGTCCCCCGTATGCTGGAGCTGGAAGGCAACGAAGCCATGTACAAAGGATGGTACAAGGCAGGCGCCCGCAAGATCTTCCTGCGCCCCAACGATTTTCATGTGAATACCCCCTTGCCTATGGGATTTGACAAACACATCTTTGCAGCTTTCAAGATGGGGGTCGAATACGGGATCTGCGGTACAAGTTATGATTCACTCCACGGATTCTGGGATATTTCCGGACTTTCCGATTACCTGATCGCCCGGGGAAATGTGGATCCTTCAAAGAGTTACGACTACTGGATGAAGGAGTATTGCTCCGCTTACGGAGCCGCGGCGGCAGATGTCCGTGCCTACTACGATTACTGGCGCGTCAACATCTGGGAAAAACAGCTTCTTCCCAACCGCAAAGCCATTGCCGAAAAAGGGCGTTACGGCAACTTCCGCCGGGGGCTTATGTGGGACATCCACAAATACTACAAGATCAGCGACTTTGACAACACCGATGCCATCATCAAAAAAGGACTTGCCAAAAAGCTTGACCCTCAGCAGAAAAAACGGCTGGAAACTCTGCTTCTTGCCAATACCCATGCCCGTCTGACCTATCAGGCTCTTGCCGCCAAAGGCAAAGCCAAAAATAAGGCGGCGGCAGCTTTGTTGAAGTTCCGCCGTGCCAATAAGGAAAAACTCAACATCAACTGGGGAAGACTCATGGGGATCGAACTGACCTTCGGGGATTGCTCCGGGATCAAAGCCGCACAGATATTGGGAGATTTCACAGATTTCACAGAAGCTCCTTTGACCTGGCACTTCAAGCCCGATCCCCAAGGGGTGGGCGAAAAGGAAAAGTGGGAACAGCTCCCTGTGAAACAGTTCCGGAAATGGGTGTTGTTCCGCACCGATACCCAGTGGGAAAATCAGAAGGGTAAAAACATTCCTGATGCCATGAAAGAGCAGATGAAAAACTACAACGGTTTCGGATACTATGCCAGAGATCTTCGCCTCAACAGCGCATGGCAGGGGAAAAGGATTTTCCTCATCTGCGGCGCCGTGGATGAATCCGCATGGGTCTATGTCAACGGAAAACTTGCCGGTAAGCGCATTTACCAAAAAGAGGATGACTGGAAAACCCCTTTTGCCATAGAGATCACAGATCAGATCAACTGGAAAGCCAAACGGCAGAGTGTCTTTGTCCGTGTTCAGGACACCACCGGTGCAGGCGGCATGTGGCGCCCCGCCATGATCGCTTACAAGTGATCCCCGGATCAAACAATGCTCTGGCTTCAAAGGTCAGAGCTTTTTTTCTTTCCTTTATTTGACTTAACATGGAAAAAATGGTATATTAGAGGCAATTTCAAAACTCCTCAAAATTGTCAAAGCGCCCTCGCTTCGATCTGATAAAGGGAGCGTTCTCGGCTGTTACCTTGCAGGTGGCAGGTGCAAACTACCCTTTACAGCTCTTTGCGAATGACATCTTTGCCATTTTTTGAATGACTTTTGAAATTACCTCATTAGTTCAGGAATCGTTGAAAGCAAACTGCAAGCAAAGGAGTTCGCCCCCGTGAAAAAAATGACCATGCGCAAATTGGCAGAGTTGTGCAATGTTTCCGCCTCGACCGTTTCCCGGGCGCTTTCCGGCAGCGGCAAGGTGGATAAAGAGGTGGCTCTGCGTATTCTCCATGAAGCAAGGCACAGAAACTACCGCTTCAACGAAGGCCATACCCGCCATTGGGCGGTGCTGTGCAAATTTGACGGCGAGTCGGGATCTTACGAACTTTCCATGCTTGATGAATTGACCCGGTGTATCCTTGCCCGGGGAGAAACTTTTGCCATACTCCCCAGAGACTGCCCTGAGCTCCTCAAAAGAGACTGGTACGACGGCGTGATCGCCGTTTCACGGCTCTCTGAGGAGGCAATGACACAGCTGAGCAGTTACAAGGTGGTGGTGCTCAACGGTTACTCCATTCACCGCGACGGAGTTTGGAGCGTTTTCTCTGACGATGAATCCATGATCCGTGATGCAGTTGCCTACCTCTGTTCTAAAGGGCATACGAAAATATGTATCTGGGACAGATACGACTTTACCACCTTTTCTGATATCAGGCGCATCAACACATTCCAGCAGGTCATGCGGGAACGCAAGCTGAAACCCTATCTTTATTATTGGGATACCGTAAAGCTTGAAACAAGCCTGATCGAAAATATGCAGAACAACGGTATAACAGCCATCCTGCTTCCGGGGGAGTTTTCCCGGAGAAATCTCAATGCCTTTTTCAAGCTGCCCAATATCCGGATCCCGGAGCAGTATTCAGTCATCACTCTTGAGAACCGCTATTTTGCCCCCTATCATACCCCCGCATTGACCACCTTTGAACAGGATTTCGCCAAGCTGGCAGAGACCGCATTGGAAACAGCGGAACTGTTGAGAAAATCTCCCGTCAGTTCTGCTGTCAAAAACAAAAAGATCCCTTATATTTTTCACGAGCGCCAGAGTGTGGCGCCTTGTTCAGGGAGCAATGACTTCTGACGCTGCTGAAAGGCTCTGGTATTTTTTCCCCTTTGCGTCACAGAGGGAAAGGGTGACAGTGTATTTGCCCGGGGCAAGTTCGGGGACTGTCAAGGCTTCAGTTACCTCTGCTGATGCCGCATACTTCCGGCGGGCGATGACTTTACCTTTGGCATCTGTCAGGGCGATTTCACAGAAAGCTCCTTTTTCGGGACTGCCCAGCAATTCCATTGTCCAGGGCAGGACCGTTACAGGCGCCAACATTGCCTGAGGCGCTGTAAAATTTTTGATGACCGCCTGTTTGACGCGGAAGACAGAAAGATCGGCAAAACGGAAATCCAATTTGTCCCCGTGTTCATACTCAGCGGCGGCCTCACGGATCCAGAACTGGATATAGTTCATGGCTTTCCCGTTTTCCACAGGGATGTCTGAGCGTTTCAGGATATCTGCTGTGGAGTAAAGGTACTCCTGCCAAACGCCGGGCTCCATGCGTGAAGGCAGATCGATGCTTCTGGCTCCGGCAACATTTTTGGTACTGCGCCAATCCATGCGCATCTGCCAGTTGGTCCTTTTTTCGCCGTCCCGGTTGGAGTCCACTTTGAGGCGGAAACGGAAAAAGGCATATTTGTGGAAATCCAGAGGAGGATTGATTTTTGCCGCCATGCGGGGCCATCCGCAAAGATATTTGCCTTTGAAAGAGGTTCCATCCTGTTTCCGGTCAATACCGATATGCAAATGCAAAGTACCATCTTTTTCGACCTTGAGTGAAGCCTCTTTTTCCATTGCCATAAACTGCCGTGGATTGAGTTTCTGCACATCGATATTGCCTGTTTTCTGCAGTGCTTCAAGGTGTTCGGCAACGGTCTTGCGGTTGTTTTTCCGGGTCGTATCAACGATGATCGAAGGAGAAATTTTTTTGTTGACAGCAGGAAAGTTTTTGATTTTTGAAATCATTTCAGCCAGCTGCAGCCGGCGGCTGTCGAACTCCCGGTCGTTAAAGTGTCCGTAGGCAAGGTAGACGCTTTGATGCGGAATGGAGTTCCAGATCTCCTGAAGAAGTGCTCTTCCCTGAAGAAGCAGTTTTTTCAATTCAGGGTCAGTTGTTCCCTCCCTTTCGATGATGGTCTGCTGCAGTGTGTAGATATAACGTCCGTCAAAGATACCTTCACGGAAATTTTCCCAGTGGAGCTCAATAATGATCTCCCCATCATCCGTCAGCAGATGTCCGCCGCCGCCGTTGCGGGTGGTCAGCAGGTGTTCGTTAAAGTAATAACGCCAGATCCAGGGCATGAGAAAATTATAGTTGCTCCGCCACAGACCGAAGCCGTAGGTCATGCGTCCGCCCCGGTTCTGGGTGGCGGAATCCTTGTATTCGTAGCAGACATGACCGGGGTAGCACCAATATTCTTTCTTGGCACCCTTCTGCACCTCGTCAAAGGGACGGAAGGGCAGATCGTGCCAGAAGTCCACCAGATCGTTCATCTCTTTCTGGAAAGGGCAGGAGGTCATGAAGGTCTTGTATCCCAGCTTTTTGTAGACCTGATAAAGCTTTTTGACAACAGGCAAAGCTTTTTCGCAGGGTTCATCTTTGGGACCGAAAATAATGGGAGGATACTTTTTTGTCTCCCATTCCTTTTTGAATTGCCGCAGCAGCGTTTCAAAGCGTTTGTAAAAATCTTCGTTGAGCGGTTTTACATTTTCCAGATGGTTTCCGGGAAATTCCTTGTGTATGCTGCGGTAAAGAGCGAGGAAGGCAGGATCTCCAGTCAAAATGACCATAGGCAGGGGGAATCCGGCTTCACGCATTTCGGCATAATGGGTCCCCCAGTTGGGCACTTCAAACTTGTTTTTTGACTTGTTGTAAAAGAGACCGAAGGCTGGGGGACGGGTAAATCCATACTCCTTCATCAATTTGAATTCACGCAAAGAAGCATTGCGCAGCCACTTTTCATCGTTCTTATGTTTGCGGTAGACCTTGTGCAGAGGGTCCCGCACCGGACTTGCGTAAGCGGAAAATTCTTTACCGGGGTCTTTCTGCAGTTCAAAGGGGTAGACCTTCACCGTATAGGGCAGAAGAAGGGCTTTGCCGTAGCCGTCGTGGGCGATGCGGATCGTGCCCGTATGGAGCCCTGCTTTGGCGTTGCGGGGGATCCGGACATTGACCACAAAACGCTGGGGCTCCAGAGCGGGGGCGTCACACCAGGTGGCAGGGAAAAGATAGTTGGGCGTTTTGCGGTACTGCCGGGGCGTCAGGTAAAAGGGATAACGCACCTTCCAGTAAGCGATTTGCCTGATTTGTCCGCCGGGGAAGGGGTAAGTGACGGCTGTCCTGAGTTTTTTCAGCGCACGCACCGGATAAACGGCAAAGTTCAAAGTCACGATCTGCCCTCTGGCGCCGAAGGTGTGGAGCGACTCCACCCGTTCCCACCCTTTGGGGCGTGTCGCCTGATAGACGGGTTCGGTCAGAGGACGGCTGAAGATCATCATGCCGGAGCGTTTTTCAGCAGCTGTGAATTCCGGAACTTTTCCTGCTTCCTTATAGGGGGATTCCTTGAATGAAGGGTGGACGGGCTCATTTTGAACAGGGAGGCACTTGGTGCCCGGTTCTGCGGGAAATGTGGCGGTTTCTGTCAAAGCTCCCGGAAGAAGTGCCAGAAAGAAGAAAGAAAAGATGATGGAAAGCGATTTGATGTTCATTTGTTTGCCTTTCAAAAATCGTGGTCGTATGCAGCGGGATCATTTTTCCAGAATGTGGAAGCCCAGCAGCGCCCCGCATATCCATCGACCGGGATCTTCCCCAGTTTGATACTGCTCACGTGACCGTCATAATATACAAGATTCATTGATTTTCCATGAGGCAATGCGACTGCATCGGCGCCGCCGTTGGGTTTCCAATAGTAACTCATAGCCTGACCACCGGCGCTCTCACCCAGAAGGCAGTGTTTGGCAGCCTTGGGGTAGGAGTGTATTTTCTTGAAGGGCACGCCGTAAGCATTGGGGCGTCCGACGCCGAAGACCAGACCGTCTGAGGGTTTGATCGCATTGTAAGCGGACTCCGGATTCATGGAGGGGCAGGCATAAATGCTTCTTTCAAAACTGCCGTCATCCTTTCTGCTCCAACCGCCGATGGGAAGCCATTCATCTTCATATTTAACGGAAAAATAGGGCGCCAGAAAGCCTCTGGCAGGTCCGCTGGGGTGCCACATCTTTGTAAAGGTTTCCAGGACTTTGCCTGAGTTCATCATTGCCATAATGAAACCGTTGTTGTCATCGCAGTACATGAAATGGACCTTGCTCCATGTGGTGAAGTTGTTGAGGCAGTGGGTTGTCCGCGCCTTTTCCCGGGCCTGTTGTAAAGCGGGCAGCAGCATGGCAGCCAATATTGCGATAATTGCAATAACAACCAAAAGTTCGATCAGCGTGAACGCTGATCGAATGAGGCATGACTCCGCCGTATGAAGCATTTGTCTGCGGCAAATATCAAGCGCATCGTTGGGGCATGAAGCACTGGCTTTGCAAACATCATACGGCATTGGTGTCCCCGGCAGAAGTGAAGTTTTGAATTTTTTCATATTTCCATTTCCGTTTCTGATTTTCTATGTTTCAAGAGGCAACTTGAAAGCAAAAATAATATATCCCTTGAAAGTGAAAAAAACAACCATTTTTCTGGAATGCGTGAAACAGAATGCAACAAAACAAGTTCAAATAAAGTTTTTTTGCACATTTTTTTGCCGGGGATCCTGATGTCGGACTGTATGCAAAAGGGAACAGATCGATTTGAATGCTGTCGGGGTCTTTATCTGTGATCTGAACCACACACTCTGACTTCCCTGCAGGAAAGTCCCGTTGCCCAGTCGTGAAATTCCCATTTGTTGACCACGTTGCTTGATATTTGATCTTTTTTTCTTGCATTTTACGGGTTTGTGATGTACATTATGCAACGGTAGTTTGCTCTCTTTTATTTTAAGTTTCGGTCAACTGTGAAATAATGTGAAAACAACAGCTTTTCAGCTCTTTTTTCAACACTGTCGGACAAATGCCCTGATCGTAAGTTGATTCTAAAAAGTGAGGATCTTGTTTATGAAAAAATGTGCTCTTTCTGTCCATGTGCAAAATAAAGTACGTTTTACCTTGATAGAACTCCTCGTGAGTAAAACTTGTCAAACAGGTATTTTTCCGTTGTATTACCTGAAAAAAAAGAACAAAAGAATGCCTTATTATGCTTGCGAAGCAAGCGCTTCATGTCCCGACGGGGCGCTTCATATTTTCCGCAGGAAAATGCTTCATACGGCGGAGCCGTGCTTCATTCAATCAGCGTTCACGCTGATTGAACTTCTGGTCGTTATTGCCATTATTGCCATACTTGCCGCTATGCTTCTGCCCGCTTTGCAGCAGGCACGGGAACGGGCGCGCAGTGCAAGCTGTACCAATAACCTCAAAGGCTACGGCAATGCCCTGGCTATGTACGCCGGGGACTACAATGATTTCACACCCCGGGACAATTCGGAAAATGATGCCTGTGCAGTCAATATCGCCAGATATCAGGCTCCGGGTCTGATCCGCTATACCACCAAGTTCAAATGGCTCTTTATAACGCCCCTTTCCATGAGTCAGCTCAAACCGCTTTACTGTCCTTCGGCTTCGGGACATATCAATGCCATCGGCAAAAAAAGCAGTGACGGCAAAGCTGATGTTACAGAGAAAGTTCTTTTGTGGACCTACGCCGTCAATAATGCTGTTGTGGCGCACCTGGACACGAACGGCACTCAATGGCTGTTCCAAAAATATTCAAAACTCCCAACTCCCTCACAGAAGATCTTCACTATTGACGGGTCACGTATTGTCGAAGGTTCAGGCGGAGCTGTTTTGTACTTCAAAGACACCGCTTTCCCCCGTCTGCAGATCAACTGTTTCCCCTTCAGGACCGATGTGACCAGTACGGTACGATTCCGCCACAATAAAAACGCCAACGCCGTTTTTGTGGACGGTCACTGTTCAAACAGCTTCACACAACAATCAATGAGCGGCTCTCTCGGGGAAAAATACCTTTGATGTTTTAAAGGTCCCACGATCCTCTGTTTACTGTTTTTTTCCGGAAAGCGTGAATTGACAAAGTAAACGCACGTTGAGGGTAGAAAATCGTGCGTTTACTCTGACAAACAGCGGGCAGAAAAAAATATAAAGAAAGTTTGATCTGCCACTTGAAAAAGCAGCTTGCAAACATTATATTATCCCCCCGCCAAAAAGGGGGGAGTCTTTCTCATCATCAACCAGCAAAAAAAAGGAGCAGTCCCGCATGAACAAACCAGTCGCCGTCGCCGCCGCCGCATTCGCCATCATCGCCCTTACCGCAGGAGTCGTTATTTCCTCCTTCATGCTGAGCCGCTTCATGTTGAAGATCCAGCACTCCACCGAAAAGAACATTACGGTCAAGGGAGTTGCTGAAAAACTTATCACCTCAGATCTGGCGGCATTCACCTGTTCCGTTACGGTGAAAGGCAATACCCGTGAAGCGGGATACGCCGAACTTGCCAGAGCTAAAGCCATCCTCTGGGCAAAGCTTGATTCTCTGGGCTTCGTTGCCGCCATGCGTGAAGATGAAACCATCTCCTGTGATACCCGCTACCGCACTATCAAATCCAAAGATAAATACGGCAAGGAAACCAGCGAAAGCTACTTTGACCACTACGAACTGAGCTACTCCGTGCGGGTCCGCACCGACAATGTCAAACTGGTTTCCGGCAATGTGCTGCGGCTCCATGAACTTGCGTTCCAGAAGCTGAACATCTCCGTCAGCGCCCCCCAATATTTCATCAACAATCCCGAACAGTACAAGTTGGAACTGGTCAATGCCGCCAGCGCCTCTGCCGCCCAGCGAGCCCGCACCGCCGCCAGCCACAGCGGCAGCACTTTGGGGCCCCTGATGGAAGCACGGCAGGGAGTCATTCAGATCACGGCTCCCGCCAGCAACGAAACAAGCGATTACGGCGTGTATGACACCAGGAGCGTTCAAAAGGTCATCCGTCTGGTCATGACCATGAAGTTTGCTCTGAAATAAGGGCTGTTTCAAGAAAAAGTTCCGCTTCCCCGAAAGGAAGCGGACTTTTTTTTGCGCTGCGCCGCATACCGGAAACTGTAGAGGCAATTTCAAAAGTAATTCAAAAGATGGCAAAGATGGCATCGCAAAGAACTGCAAAGGGTAGTTTGAAGCTGCTGCCTGCAACGTAACAGCCGCCTGTCCCGCCGCAGCTTTATGCGAAGGCGGAAAAACGCCCCCTTTCGCAGAGCGAAGAAGAGGACGCTTTGACAAATTTGGGGAGTTTTGAAATTGCCTCTAATTACATTTGCAAAAAAAGATCCCGGGGGTTATATTATGCAAAGAAGTTAAATAAGGAGCAGATGTCATGAAAAAGTTTTTAATGTTTACCGCCTTTTTGAGTGTTTTTACACTCCCGGCTCTGACCGTGGTCCAAAACGGGAAGTCTGATTACGTCATCGTCGTTTCCCCCAAAGCTGAAAAAGCAGCCCACGCCGCCGCAGCTGATCTGCAGGAGTACATCTTCAAAGCCACCGGCGCAAAACTCCCCAAAGTCCGGGAAAACCAGATCGGCAAACGCCCAGCCTTCCGTCTCGGATACACCAAAGTGACCACCCCTGAAGGCTTCATCATAAAGGTAAAAGGAAAAGATATCCACATTTCCGGCGATGACACTCCGGGGGATCCTTACAATAACCACTGGGCTTACGGCTCCCGGGTGGGAACCTGGTACGGCGCCTGCGAATTTCTGGAGCGTTTTCTGGGAGTCCGCTGGTTCATGCCGGGGAAACTCGGTGAATATGTCCCCAAAACCGGCAATCTTTCCATCCCCGACGATTTCGATTTCAAAGACGCCCCCCGGATGTCTCTGCGTTTGAGCAAATCCTCCGGGAATTCAAAAGGACGCTCCAAGTCTGAAAGTATGGAATGCATGAAGTGGCGCCGCCGCAACCGTGAAGGTCAGGCGGTCCACTGGTGCGCCTGGCACAGCTGGCTCCGTCACATCAAGGGGAGCGACTATTTTAAAGATCACCCCGAATGGTTCGCTTATGTGGGCGGCAGACGCTACTACCACGACCATCTGGGACACGGTATGCAGATCTGTACCACCAATCCTCAGGCTCTTGACAAGTTCGCCGAAAATCTCCTCAAAGCCCACAAACACTACAAACACATCGTCATGATGCCCCTCACCCCCAATGACGGCGGATTTTTCTGCGAATGTAAAAACTGTCAGGCTCTTGACAACGGAGTCCGCAAGGACGGCAGCCGCATCATGACCGACCGCATGGCGACCTACGCCAACGAAATGGCAAAACGCATCACCAAAGTCAACCCCAAACAGACTTTGGGACTCCTCGCCTATTCCACCTACGCCGAAGGTGTGGGCAAAGTCAAACTCCACGACAATGTCTATATCATGGAGGTCCTCAACGATGCGGGCATGACCTACTACAATCCTCAGGTCCGCAAACGCCACCTTGCCAATTTGAAAGCATGGCGCAAAAATCTCAAGCAGCTCTACTTCGACACCTGGACCGAAGGCAACGGTGCTCTGGGGCTCCCGGTGTACCAGTTCCGCAACATCTGTGCCATTTACGACAACCTCTACGCCGCCGATGTGACGGGAGCCTGCATCAACAACACCTCTGACTTTGCCAGTGCCGGATTGAACCAGTATTTCTATATGAAATTTGCCTGGGCCCCTGTAAAAGAGAGAGAAAAACTTTACAACGACTCCATCGCCCAGTGCTATGGTCCCGCCGCCGCCAAAGTGGTCAAGGCGTACTTTGAAGACGTGGAGCAGCGCATGGCTAAGTATGCCAACGGCGCCGTTTCCTTTGACCGGGAAATGGGATACGCCAGGCGTTTCCCCGGAGTACTGACCAAAGTTTACCCCGGACTCTGCGAAAAGTGGCGCAGCAAGATCGCCGCCGTCGCCCCCAAAGTCACCGACAAAGGACAGCGCGCCCGTCTGCAGCTTCTGCTCGACAATCTGGAATACACCAAAACCACCTGCGACATCTACGCTGCCGCCGTCAAACTGACCCGCACCGGAAAATCCGACATCAACCTTGCCGCCAAAGGGGACAAACTGACCCAGCTCCGTGCCAGACAGGTGGCGCGCAACCACAAACTCCCCTCCGCAGGTCCCAAATCTTTTGCGGGAACAGAAAAGACCTATTTCCTGCCTCTTCAGCGTGAAGTTTTCACCTTCCTCCTCAGCACCAAAGCCCGCAAAAGCGCCAAAGCGGAACGGCGGCAGGGTGCCCCCGTCATGGACGGCAAATTCAATGAAAAGTTCTGGCAGGGCGTCCCTGAACTGACTCTGGAAGTCAACGCAGGCGGCATCAAACAGCCCGTTGGCTCCACGCTCCGCATCGCAGTGACCAAAGAGGCGCTCTGCCTTGCGCTCCGCAACCCGGAACCCCTGATGGCAAAGGTCAAAGATTCAGCCGTCAAACCCGGCAGTGATGTGTGGCTGGAAAATTATGTGGATCTCTTTTTCCAGGCGCCTGACAACAAAAAAGAGTACAAGCAGCTTATGATCAATACTCTGGGGACTCCTCAGGCGTTCGTCTACCAAAACGGCAAAAGCGCTGTCTGGACGCACAAGGCAAAGATCGCCGTCCACCGCTACAAGGATGGCTGGGATGCCGAGATCATGATCCCCCAGAGCTCCCTGCCCGCTCGCAAAGATGGCCGGGGCGAGATCTGGGGCTTCAACGCACGCCGGGTGCGCCGGGTGGTCCAGCCCGCTTCCGGGGTCTGCTGGAGCCCCACCTTCGGGGGGTTCCATAACCCTCAGCGCTTCGGAAAGATCATCACAAAATGAAAAACTGTTTCGACCCCAAAGAGTTTTCAGGCAGTGACATCGAAAAGATCAACGCCGCTCTGGATGCCGCCGGAAAATGCGGTGGAACAGTCCGGATAACTCAGAATGACTCCCCCGGAAGATCCCACTGGCTCATTGATTCAGCCATGCTTATTCCGGGGCATGTGACATTGATTATCGACAACTGCAGGATCAAACTGTCAAACCGCTGCCGTGACAACATGATCCGCAGCGCAAACTGCGGTCTCAACTGCGGCAGCGTCCCCCCTTTGGAGGGGATCCGCATCATCGGTGAAGGCAACGCCATACTGGAGGGCGCCGATATTCCACGCGCAACAGGGGATGGAGCCAAGCCCCTTTACACTCCTGACTTCAAGTCTGAAGGTCCCCTCTCTTTCGGAAGCGATGCCGGAGTCCCGGGGGAAAACCCCAAAGGTGACTGGCGCAATATCGGCATACTCCTGGCAAATGTTTCCCATTTCGCCATTGAAAACATCACCATCCGCAACTCCCACTGCTGGGCAGTCTCTCTGGAGTACTGCCAACACGGAAGAGTGAGGGACATGGCGTTTTATTCTGACGGTACCATGCACATCAACAGCACAGAAGTCACCACCCGCAATCAAGACGGACTTGATCTGCGGAACGGCTGCCGGGATATCCTCATCGAAAACATCACAGGCGCCACAGGTGATGACCTTATCGCCCTCACCGCCATCGGTCTTGAACTCCGCCCCGCAGGGCTCATGGAGCGGACCATGATCATGGGAGGATGTGAAAACAAACGGGATGAAGATGTTTGCAGCATCATCATCCGCAATGTCAAAGGATACTCTTACGCCCGGCACCAGATCGTGCGCTTCCTCAACAGCAAAGGGGTCAGGATGTACAACATCCTCCTCGACGGCGTCATCGACACCTCTCTCCCCGACCGCAGGAACAATGCCACGGTCAAGGTGGGAGACAGCGTCAAAGCCTGGGGCGGCGTCACTCCTCTGGGGGACACATACGGCTTTCAAATCAGAAACATCCAGTCATATTCCAAAGCAGCTCTCCTCATCGCAGGCTCGCTGCAGGATTCCATCATAGACGGGATCTTGAATTTCAATCCGGAAACAGACCCTGTCACTTTTCGATCCGGAAAGGAAAACATCAAAAATCTTGTCATAAGCAACACAATAAATGTGCCATTGAAAGAGTGATTTCAACTTTTTATCGGCGGAATCTGAGATCTTCTCTTGACAAAGAGATATTTTGATGGTATATTATGCCAATTTAGACTATTACAGGAATAGGAAAAAAATGTCAAAGCGGAATGATATCAAAAAAGTGTTGATCATCGGTTCAGGACCGATCATCATCGGACAGGCTTGTGAATTTGACTACTCA
Organism: Lentisphaeria bacterium; assembly: GCA_017457065.1. GTDB lineage: Bacteria > Verrucomicrobiota > Lentisphaeria > Victivallales > Victivallaceae > UBA1784. Next base: position 6,238 of record JAFTIE010000052.1, on the reverse strand, counting down.
GGCACTCAGGCATGCAAAGCACTCCGTGCCGAGGGGTATGAGGTGGTGTTGGTGAACTCCAACCCCGCGACCATCATGACTGACCCCGGCATGGCGGATCATACCTATATTGAGCCGTTGACTGTGGACAGTCTCACCAGAATCATTGACCGTGAGCGTCCTGATGCGCTGCTCCCCACACTGGGTGGACAAACCGCTTTGAACCTTTCCATTTCACTCCATGATGCCGGTATTCTGGAAAAATTCAACGTCGAAGTGATCGGTGTCGATCTTGAAGGTATCAAACGGGGCGAAGACCGTATCGAATTTAAAAATACCATGAATCGTCTGGGGGTTCCGATGGCAAAGTCGGAGCCCTCTTATTCTGTTGAAGAAGCAGAAAAGATCGCCAATGAGCTGGGTTATCCCGTGGTTCTGCGTCCTGCCTATACCATGGGCGGTACCGGCGGCGGTATCGTCTATAATGTAGAAGAACTCCGGGAGGTCGTGACCCGGGGGCTTGCCGCCAGTCTGATCCATCAGGTGCTCATTGAAGAGTGCGTTTTCGGTTGGGAGGAACTTGAGCTTGAAGTCGTCCGTGACCAGAAGGGCAACAAGATCACCGTCTGTTTCATTGAGAACGTGGACCCCATGGGCGTCCATACCGGTGACAGCTTCTGCGTGGCTCCCATGCTGACCGTCCCCCAGGAGGTCCAGGACCGTTTGCAGGATTACAGCTACCGTATCATCGATGCCATCGGTCTCAACGGCGGATGCAACGTTCAGTTCGCCCACAACCGTGAAGATGACCGTATCATCGTTATTGAGATCAACCCCAGAACCAGCCGTTCCAGCGCTCTTGCCTCAAAAGCAACGGGATTCCCCATTGCCCAGGTTTCCACAAAACTTGCCTCAGGGATCACCCTTGACGAGATCCCCTATTGGAAAGAGGGAACTCTTGACAAATACAAGCCCTCCGGTGACTATGTGGTTGCCAAGTTTGCCCGTTGGGCATTTGAGAAATTCCCTCAGGCTCAGGACCATCTGGGGACCCAGATGAAGGCTGTGGGCGAAGTGATGAGCATCGGCAAGGACTTCAAAGAAGCCTTCCAGAAAGCTATCCGTTCCCTTGAAATCGGCCGTTCCGGTCCCGGACTGGACAAAAAGATCGAGCCTCTCTCACTTGAAGAGCTGAAACCGCTCTGCGCCAAACCCGCCAGCAGCAGATTCTTCTACCTCTATGAAGCCTTCAAAAAAGGTCTTTCTGTGGATGAAGCTGTCAAGCTGACCCGGATCACCCGTTTCTTCCTTGAAGAGATCCGGGAGATCGCTCTTTATGAAAATGAACTTGCAAAAAGCAATTTCCTCAATCTGGAAAGCGAAAAGCTGGTCAAAGCAAAAAAACTGGGATTCTCTGACAAATACCTTGCCAAACTTTTCAACGTCACAGAGAAATCCATCCGCCAGCGCCGTGAAGAAATGAACTGCACAGCAACCTTCTGCAAAGTGCCTGTTTCCGGTGTTGAGAATGCTGAATACTACTACTCCACCTACTCCGGTGCCCCTGATGAAGTGCCCATTTCCAACAACCGCAAGATCATGGTGCTGGGCGGCGGTCCCAACCGTATCGGTCAGGGTATCGAATTTGACTACACCTGTGTCCATGCGGCATTCACACTGCGTGAAAAGGGTTTTGAATCCGTTCTGATCAACTGCAATCCTGAGACCGTTTCCACCGACTACGACACCAGTGACAAGCTCTACTTTGAGCCCCTGACCGTTGAAGACGTGCTGGCGATCTACCGCAAAGAGCAGCCCGAAGGTGCCATTGTCCAGTTCGGCGGACAGACTCCGCTGAACATCGCTCAGGAACTGAAAGATGCCGGGGTGAAGATCATCGGCACCCAGCCTGAAGGTATCCGTCTGGCAGAAGACCGTGAGTATTTCCGTGAACGCATGATCGCTCTCGGGATCAAACAGCCCCAGAGCGGCACAGCCAGATCTCTCGAAGAAGCGGTGAAAGTCGGTCGTGAAGTGGGTTATCCTGTCATGGTCCGTCCCTCCTTCGTGCTGGGCGGCCGCGGTATGGCGGTGATCTATGATGAAGAAACTCTCAAACGCTATGCGGTTGAGTCCATTCAGGTCAGCCCTGAGTACCCCATGCTTATCGACCGTTTCCTCGACCACGCTGTTGAGTGCGAAGTCGATACCGTTTCAGACGGTGAGAATATCTTTGTGGCTTCTGTCATGGAACACATTGAGCTTGCCGGTATCCACTCCGGTGACTCTGCCTGTTCCATTCCGCCTCCGACCCTGCCTGAGCGTCATCTCAAGACCATTGCCGAACAGTCAGCTTTGATTGCCCGAGACTTCAACGTTGTGGGTATCCTCAATGTCCAGTTCGCCGTCTGTGAGGATCAGGTGTGGATCATCGAAGCCAACCCCAGAGCTTCCCGTACAGTGCCCATCGTGGCAAAGGTAACAGGAGTGCCCCTTGCCAAAGTGGCAACTTTGCTGATGCTTGGAGCCAAACTTGAGGAGTGCAAGGAATATCTGCGTCCCCAGCCTGCCACCTATTTCGGCGTGAAAGAGGCGGTATTCCCCTTCAACATGTTCCCCGAAGTCGATCCGGTTCTCGGTCCTGAGATGCGCGCCACAGGAGAGGTCATGGGTATGGCAGATACCTTCGGCATGGCATACTTCAAATCTCAGGAAGCCTCCGGTATGCCCTTGCCTCTGGGTGGCAAGGTGCTGGTTTCCGTTGCCAAACGTGAGCGTGCGGAACTGTTGCCCATCGTTTCGGATCTGTGCGCTCTGGGCTTTGAACTGGTCGCAACAGAAGGCACCGGAAAATATCTGGCAGAAAACAACATCCCCCACAAGGTCGTCTGCAAACTCAATGAAGGACGTCCTGATGTGTCTGACCTGATCAAAAACCGTGAAGTTTCACTTATCATCAACACGCCTCTGGGCAAACTGAGCAAGATCGACGACAGCAATATCCGTATGCAGGCGATCCAATACAAGATCCCCTACATGACCACCATTGCCGCCGCAAAAGCAACAGTTGCGGGTATCCGCGAAGCCAAGGCGGGTGCCTCTGAGCTGAAGTCCCTCCAGGAATATCAGGCAGGGAAGTAAATACAACTCCGGAGCGTTATGGAAGAACTCGCAATCGCAGCGATCATACTGCTCTTTGCAGCGGTCTCAGTTCTGGCGGCACTGCTCTACCGCCAGTCTGACCGTACATTCAATTTGCGTAATGCTCTGGAGGAATCAGAGTCAAGGCGCCGGGAAATTTCCAACTTTCTGACCCGTTTTTCAGCCGGTATCAAGGGCGAGGAGGGATTTTTCGGCGCCATGAACGCTGCTGCGATCCATATCGGTGAGCAGACCGACAGTGAATCCGTTGCCATTTATATTATGGACGGCAGCGAGTTGCGGGGTGTCAGTGTCTACGGGACCTATCCTCTGGTCCACACCGCCAATAAACTGGTCTTTACCCGCAGGCGTCATCTTCTTGAAACATTGCGCCGTGAAACCATTGCTCCCGGCGAAGGCTTTTTGGGCGGCATCGTCATTTCACGTCTTGCCGAACAAATCCCCTGCGGTGCGCAGGATGAGCGTTTCAGTTCTTACCCCGAATTCAGCAATCTGGGGGGGATCATGGCGGTCCCCATGCTCCGTGACGGCGCCCTTGTGGGAGTCATCTGTGCCGTTGGCAACCGGCAGCACCCGGGACGCCCCTTCACACCTCAGCAGTTTGAGCGTCTGAAACTTCTGGCGCCTCAGGTATTGATGGTCCACAATCTGGTTGTGGCATACGGCGAAATCAGCCGCCGGGACCGCATCGATCAGGAACTGGAACTTGCCAGACTGCTCCAGCAATCCCTTCTGCCCAAAAGCAACCCCACCTGGGGAGAATTTTCCATCCACGCCTATTCCCGTTCAGCCAAAGAGGTGAACGGCGACTTCTACGACTTTATCAAAATCGATGACGACCGGATGCTGGTGGTGATCGCCGATGCCTGCGGTAAAGGTATCCCCGCATGTATGCTCACTGCTATGACCCGGAGTGTGGCAAGATCTCTCGTTGATAATTTCACCACTCTCCATGATTTTCTGTGCAAACTCAGCGACAAACTCAACCGTGACACCGATGCCGACCGTTGTATCACTCTGGGATGCTGCCTTCTTGACAAGAAAAACATGCTCCTTGAGTTTGCCCGTGCCGGTCATACCGATCTGGTGACTTTTGTGCACAATCATATCCGCATCATGTCTCCACGGGGAGCGGCATTAGGTATCCTGCCTGCCCGTCTGGTCAAATTTGACACCATCTGCATTGCCATTGAACCCGGCACAACGGTGATGATGTACTCCGACGGTTTCACAGAAGCCATTGATGCTGAAGGAAATGAGTTCGGACAGGAGCAGCTTGTCGATACCTTTGAAAGTGCCTGTTCCGGCAAAAATACCCTCGAAGAGGTGGTAAAGGTCATTTCAAGCCGGATCATTGATTACGAAGAAAGTCAATCCGATGATCAGACCCTCGTTCTGATCAGACGCGACTGAGTTTTCCACCGATGAGCCGCAAAAAAACATACTTCATACTGGGGTGCATTATTGGAATCGCCTTTATAGTGCGATTGATCCCCGCACTGAGCATCGTTGAATTTCCTGAGCGTTTCATCCGCCCTGATACCCCCACCTATCTTGAACCCGCCCGGGCACTCCTTGAAGGAAAATTTTCCGGTACCGGCAGAGCGCCGGGGTACACGCTGCTTGCGGCATTTTCAATGTTATGCGCCCCCGGCAGGGATCAACTGCTGCTTGCTTTGGCAGGCGTGGTTTTAAGCACACTTACCATACTGCCTGTTTTCGCTGCAGCCAGAGAGCTTTTCAATCGCAGCGCAGCACTGATCGGCAGTGCCCTGTTCGCCTTCAATCTGACCCACCTTGCCAATGCGCCCATGCTGCTTTCAGACACCCTTTTCGGACTCTTTGCCGCGTTGCAGTTTTACTTTTTTGTCCGTTTTTACCGCCGGAAAAAAAGTTTGGATTTTCTTCTTTGCATATTCGTTGCAGCAGCGGGGACTCTGATCCGTCCCATCAATCTGCCCTGGATCCTTCCTGCGCTGTTTTTGCTGTGGATGCTCAAAGGAATACCTGTAAAACAAAAGATTTATTCTTCTCTGGGAGCAGTTTTTCTCACTGCTGTGCTCCTTCTGCCATGGATGGCACGCAATGCCGCCGCCGGGGCTCCTTGGTGTATCGACACCAATACCGGAGCAATGGTCCACCAGAATGGTGCCATGATCCTTGCTGAAGCCAACAAAAGCAGCTACGAAGCCGAAAAAGAAAAGATCCGCCGGGAGTATGACACGCTCTTTCTTGACACCCGCCGTTTCCCGGATGAAAAGTCAAGAGAAAAGTGGAAGATGGAGCGGCTCCGCCAAATCATCACAGCTCATCCGTGGATCGCTTTGAAACAGCACTTCAACTGGCACCGGATCCTGCTGCCTGATGCGCCGACCTTTTTTGAGATCACCGGCTTGACCACTTCAGACAGAGGTACTATGAATGTTCTTGCCAAAGAAGGACTTTTTGCTGCGGTCAATTATTACTTTGACGGTCGCTGGTACCTGCCTGCGGCACTGTGTCCTCTGCTGGCAGTCACGGGGATCACCTATCTCGGAACATTGCTTTTCCTTGCCGGTACTCTGTTCCGTATCAAGCGCCATTGGTATTTCTGGCTTCTATTCCTTGCTTTTGCTGAATTCTACCTCTTCCTGCCGGGTCCCATTTGTGCTCCCCGCTACCAGATCCCGGCGCTGCCTGTCATGTGCGCCTTTGCCGGGATATGGATCTTTTTAAATTGGCGCAAGCTGATGAGATCCGCAAGATCCCCCAAATAAATACAGACGCGAGTGCCATTTTTTCTCAAAGATCTTGTGTTACAATTGAAAATTTTTAAATCAGGCGCTATATTACGAAATCACATTTCCTTCAAAATGTTTCAGGAGAAAGAAAAAGATGAAAAAAAATTTATGTACCAGATGCGGCATCAATACGCATTTGTTTACCTTGATTGAACTGCTGGTGAGTGCAACATGTAAAATAGGTGTTTTGCCGTTGTATCTCTTCAAAAAAACAATCAGAAAAATGCCTTATAATGCTTGCAAAGCAAGCGCTTCATGCACTGAAAGTACGCTTCATATTTGCCGAAGGCAAATGCTTCATACGGTGAAACCGTGCT